>JBEPWW010000025.1:0-14360 GCA_041642215.1 Salinimicrobium sp.
CTTTACGTCAAATTTCATTCTGAAATTAAAAACAAAAAGACGAAGCATGGCCTATTTATTTACTTCAGAAAGTGTTTCTGAAGGACACCCCGATAAGATCGCAGACCAAATAAGCGATACCCTTTTAGATTATTTTCTTGCCTTTGACGAAAATTCGAAAGTTGCCTGTGAAACCCTGGTTACTACCGGGCAGGTGGTTCTTGCGGGAGAGGTAAAATCTTCTACCTATCTCGATGTACAGCAGATAGCCAGGGACGTCATCAACGACATTGGATACACCAAGGGGGAGTACCGCTTTAGCGGGGATTCCTGTGGGGTGATCTCCCTTATTCATGAACAATCCCAGGACATTAACCAGGGGGTAGATCGTGCCAACAGGGAAGAACAGGGTGCTGGAGACCAGGGAATGATGTTTGGTTATGCCACCAATGAAACCGAAAACTACATGCCCCTGGCACAGGATATCGCACATAAAATGCTGATCGAACTTGCAAAACTACGGCGGGAAAACAAGGATATCACCTACCTGCGGCCCGATTCCAAAAGCCAGGTTACCATTGAATACAGCAACGAAAACGTCCCGCAGCGAATAGTTGCGATCGTGCTTTCCACGCAACACGATGAGTTTGATAAGGATGACGAGAAAATGCTGGCCAGGATCAAAAAAGATATTCAGGAGATCCTCATCCCACGGGTAAAGGAGCAATTCCCTGCCCATGTTCAAAAACTTTTCGAGGGAGACATCATTTACCACATTAACCCTACCGGGAAATTTGTGATAGGCGGGCCTCACGGGGATACCGGCCTTACCGGGAGAAAGATCATTGTGGATACCTACGGGGGCAAAGGGGCTCATGGCGGGGGTGCTTTCTCCGGAAAAGACCCAAGTAAGGTTGATCGTTCTGCAGCCTATGCAGCCAGACACATTGCCAAGAATCTCGTAGCCGCGGGAGTGGCAGACGAGGTGCTGGTACAGGTCTCCTATGCCATAGGTGTAATGGAACCAACTTCCATCGCCGTGGAAACCTATAATACTGCAAAAGTGGATATGAGGGATGGAGAGATCGCCCAAAAGGTTGCACAGATCTTTGACATGAGACCTGCAGCCATTGAAAAGAGATTGAAACTACGCAGCCCCATCTATCGTGAAACCGCGGCCTATGGTCACATGGGAAAAGAACCGCGAACCGAGACCAAGATCTTCGAAAGCCCTTATAATGGCCGGATCACCAAAGAGGTGGAACTCTTCACCTGGGAGAAACTGGATTATGTAGAGAAAGTAAAGAAAGCATTCGAGCTTTAATTGCAGCATCCTCAAAAAATGATAAAAACGCTTCTCTTCCGGGAAGCGTTTCTTATTAAGAGTACCCCTGTCTGATTATTTGTATACCCGTATGAGGAGCAAAAATCATCAGTTGTCTTTGGCGGGATCATCGTCCTCAACCTCTTTAGGGTCTTCAATATCCAGATTTTTCTTCAAGTAAGAATTGTATAGATTGGTAGCGACCATTTCATGAGGCATGAGGATATGTAAGCCTTTCAGAGCACTAAGGAGTTCCCTGTCTTTTTGCTGTCTGGCAATCGTATAAATCTCTCCTTTAAAGGACCTCCGTTTCAGGTCCCGAGTAATCCGCAGGGCCACCTCAATGTCGGGAATGGTGTTAATGATACACCTGGAATTATGAAAGGGAATGTGATCCAGCATTTCAGGATCCTCCATATCTCCATAGCTGATGTTGCGGCCCAGCCCCCGATGTCGTTTTACAACCTGCGGGTCAAAATCAATACCCAAATAGGTGGTCTCCTTATGTTCTTCAAGCATGTTTGCTATGGCACTACCAAACCGGCCGTAACCCAGTATGATCACATCTGGCCAAAAGGGGTGCCTGTTCTCCATTTCAAATTCGCTATAGCGGCCTTTCCTCTGAAAGATATTGAGCATGGGTGAGAGGAATTCATAGATGGCATGGGAGTATAGGATCAGGTAAGTCGACAGGCCAATAGTGATCAGTCCTACCAGGGTTATAAGCCCCAGGACATCTTCATTAATATGGCCCAGGGACAGCCCTAGACCTGCAAAGATCAGGGAAAACTCACTGATTTGTGCAACGGTGAGACCGGCCAGAAAAGATGTTCGCTTTCGATAACCCATTACCCCCATTATAACCAGAACGATCAAAGGGTTACCCGCCAGCACAAAAAAGGAAAAAATCAGCGCCGGGGATATCTGATTTCCAATGATACTTAGATCAATGTTCACCCCCAGGTTTATAAAAAAGAACAGCAACAGGAAATCCCGGATACTTTCCAGCCGATTACTCATTACATCGCGAAACTCGGAGGAAGCGAGGCTCACCCCGGCCAAAAAGGCACCAACTTCCCCGCTAAAGCCCAGCCAGGCACTTAAGGCATCCATACCTACCGCCAGGGCCAGAGCAAAAAGGATCAGCAACTCTCTGTTTTTTGCCAGGTGCTGGGTAAGCCCCGGAAGCACCCATTTGGATAAGGCAAAGATCAGGACCAGCAAAAAACCACCTGCCAGTAACGTCTTTAAGATACCTGTGGTAAACGCCCCATCGGTTTCCTGCCCCAAACCTGTTAAAACGATCATAAGCAGGATCACCACCAGGTCCTGCACGATCAAAAAACCAATGGCTATCTGCCCATGCAGGGAATCGATCTCCTTCTTGTCAGACAATAATTTGACAATGATAATGGTACTTGAGAAAGTGAGAGCGATGGCGATGTAAAAACTATGAAGACTGGTAAACCCAAGAGAAACACCGATAAAATAACCGATTAATGAAGTGAAAACAACCTGCCCCAAACCTGTGATAAGAGCTACTTTCCCTATAGTTCTTACGATATGGAGATCCAGTTTGAGACCAACAATAAACAGGAGGATCGCGATTCCTATATCAGCAAGCAGGGTGATCTTTTCTTCGGATGTTGCGATACCAAAAACAGAAGGTCCCACCAAAATCCCCAGAACGATAAAGGTCACGATCAATGGCTGCCTTAAATATTTTCCAATGATCCCCAGAACAGCCGCTAAAGCAAGTATAGCGGCAAATTCAAAAAACGGATCCTCAATTACAAAATTCCAGTCACTCATGAGGTAAAATGATTAGGGGTATGGAACCATCATTTACTATCTCATTAATAAAAAACCGTCTGAACAAACGATCGGTAAGGGAACGGGATCCTTTCTGTACCACAAGAATATTTTTCCCATTCTCCGTCAGGGATTTCCGAAGATCTATAAATGGATCGGCTCCACGGAATATTTTGAATGACGAAGGCAACCTGCTGTTATATTTTTGGTTTAATTCTTTCAAATATTCTTCTGCTGTTTCTTCATCATCATTAGAGGTAACAACAGATAAAAAATTTATTTCCCTGAGATGCCTGCCAAAAAAACGGAGCAGCCAATCCAGCGCCTGTTCATTAAGGGGGAAATGATAATTCAGGGCAATGGTCAATTTTTCGGGAACAGCATGGTTTACAGATCGGGGAACGGCAACGATCATCTCTTCCAGCTCTGTAATGACTTTTGTAGCCGTGCTCCCAATGAAAACATTCTTAAGCAGGCCGGTTCCTTTTAAACCAAGTAGGACGAGATTATTATACTCCCGGGTTCTCATCATTGGAATATGGTAGACCAGGGGCTGTTCAGTGATGGAAAAAAGAACCGGGACTTCTTCAGGTATATATTTTTTCTTTAGTTCAGTCAGGTTAACCAGCGCATCGGTCTTTTCCACTTCGAGGATATGTGCCTTTATCCCACTGTCTGCCATAGCAGGCACCAATCCCGGTATCTTATGCACCAGCACTACCTCTGCCCCAAGTATACGCGCCCAGTGGGATGCGAGTTGCACCAGCGGTTCTGAAGTTGGGGAAAAATCAATTAATACAATAAGTTTTGTTTTCATATTCCTAGTTTACCACCTTTCATAAATTGATTATCAACGCCATAGACCCCCTTACAATTTACATAAAACCTACTAAAAACCCATTTCAAATTTCATTTTTCAGGGTCTTGCCCATAACCGGGAGGGAAATCCTAAAAGCAGTCTTCGGAAAGCTTTAACACCCCAACACCCGGATTCTTATTACTTTTAGAAAAACCAAATTATTGCCTATGTCGCTCTTCGGAAAAGTCAGGAATACCCTAAATCTCTTGAAAAATGTGGATCTTGATCAACTGGCCAGGATCAGTCAGAAAATAGATCTCGCCGAAGCCATGAAGGCTCTGGGGACATTGGATGACCGGCAGCTCGCCGGACTCATGAAGATGCTAAAGACCAAACGCCGCAAAGGGCAGAGCGACCTCCCTCCTATTGACGGAGACTTTTACAACCTGGACCTGAAATTGACAAAAGAGCAACGGGAACTGCAGCTAAAGGTTCGAAACTTCATGGAAGATGAAGTGCGCCCCCTGGTAAATGACCATTGGAACCGGGCCAAATTTCCCTTTGAGATCATCGAAAAGTTCAAAAAACTCGATATAACCGGAGTTCCTTATGAAGGTTATGGCTGCCCAAATCTTCCGTTTCTTATGGAAGGTATCATTGCCCAGGAGATCGCACGGGTAGATGTCTCCATCTCCACCTTTTTTGGTGTCCATAGTGGGCTGGCAATGGGTTCTATCTATTTATGCGGAAGTGAAGCCCAGAAGCAGGAGTGGCTTCCGCAGATGCAGAAACTGGAAAAAATAGGAGCCTTTGGACTTACCGAACCCAACGTGGGATCCGGCGTGGCAGGAGGGCTTGAGACCACCTGTAAATATGACGGGGAGAACTGGGTATTAAACGGGCAGAAGAAATGGATAGGGAATGCTACTTTTGCAGATGTAACTGTGATATGGGCCAGGGACGAAGCAACTAATGAGGTCAAAGGATTCCTGGTAAGAAAAGAAAACCCGGGATTTAAAGCAGAAAAAATGGAGGATAAAATGGCCCTGCGCATCGTGCAGAACGCCCTCATCACCCTTACCGATTGTAAAGTACCGGAAAAGGACCGGTTAAAAAAGGCAGATTCGTTCAAAGACACCGCCAACGTGCTGCGCATGACCCGGGCCGGAGTAGCCTGGCAGGCGGTGGGTTGTGCAAGGGGAGCTTATGAAAGCGCCCTCAAGTACACCAAAAAACGAGAGCAATTCGGCCGTCCTATTGCCTCTTATCAATTGGTACAGAACCACCTGGTGGAAATGGTCTCTAATTTAACGGCCATGCAGACGCTGGTATTCCGGCTGAGCGAGCTACAGGACCAGGGCATGCTGAAAGATGAGCACGCCTCCCTGGCCAAAGTGTTCTGCAGCATGCGTACCCGGGATGTAGTAAGCCGGGCGAGGGAAGTGATGGGTGGTAACGGCATCCTGCTGGAGCATGACGTGGCCAGGTTCGTAGCCGATGCCGAAGCTATTTACAGCTATGAAGGGACGAAAGAGATCAATTCCCTTATCGTGGGGAGGGCCATTACCGGTTACAGTGCATTTGTAAGTTAAAATACCATACCATGTCTATATTACTTATCAGTCCCCAGAGAGACCCCCGGGTCTGGACAGAAAGCCTCAGGCGCTTTGATCCCGACCTGGACCTGGTGGTCTATCCGGAGGAACATGATCCTGAAAAAATTGAATACGCCATCACCTGGAACCATCCACCCGGCATCTTTAAATATTACCCTAACCTTAAAGTCATCGCTTCCATGGGCGCCGGGGTCGACCATATCATGAAAGACCCTGCTATTCCCAACAAAGTAAAGATCACGCGAGTGGTTGATGAACAGTTAAGTGAGGATATGAGTCTCTTTCTCCTCTCCCTCGTACTGGAGCAAATGAGGAATTTGTCCTTTCACCACTGCAGTGATCATTGGGAGCCACGAACCTATAAAAGAACCGGGGATGTGAAAATCGGGATCATGGGGCTGGGGGTCCTGGGAAAGGCAGCTACAGAAATTTTTCTTAAGAATGGGTTTGAGGTCTCTGGGTGGTCAGCAAATTTTAAAAAGATCAAAGGAGTAAATACATTTTCTGGTGATGCCCAACTGGAAGATTTTCTTGTAAATACCACTATCCTGATCTGTCTTCTTCCACTCACTCCACAAACAGAAAATATCCTGAACAGGGGGTTGTTTGAGAAACTCCCAAAACATGCCTACCTCATCAATGTAGCTCGGGGGCAGCATCTCCTGGAGCAGGACCTGCTGGATATGGTTGACAACGGACATTTATCGGGCGCCAGCCTGGACGTGTTCAGGACAGAACCCCTGCCGGAGGATCACCCGTTCTGGCAACATCCAAAGATCAGGATAACCCCGCATATTGCCAGTGTCACCCACCCGGGATCGGTGGTACCGCAGTTAATGGAAAATTATTACCGCATGAAACAAAAAAAGAAACTCAATAACCTGGTCAGCCTTAAAAAAGGATATTAAGGAATCCTACAATTCTCTTTTTAGCTTTCATATCCCAGCTATCGCAGAAACTCCTTTAGGAACTGAACATAAGATCGTTAGTGAAAGAACAATCCTTTTCATCTATGTTAAAAAATTTTCAGCCTTGGTGATTTTAATTTACTTTGGCATCCCCTTATTAATTACAGCGAAATAACAGCCCTTATTTTATATGCCAGAATCACAGTCTTCTAAGAATTCTCAGAAATCAGATTTTCAGGATAAGACTCCCGCTCTTGAAAAAGTTGCCGAACTGAGCCCTTCACTATTATTTGTGATGGATCTCCATGAGTTCAGGATCATTTACGTGAATAAAAAAGTAGCGGAGCTGTTGGGGCATAGTGCCGAATACGTATACGAGAAAGGCACCGAAATTTTTAAAACCGTCCTTCATTCCGATGACTACACGCTGCGCCTGGAAAATTTTGAAAAGTGCAAACACCTTTCAGATCAGGAGGAAAGTTCTGTGGAGGTGCGATTCGATATAGGGAATAGTGGCTGGCAATGGTTTAAAATAACCGAAAAGATCTTTGAACGGGATGAAAAGGGAAACGCTTCGAAACTTATTGGCACCATTCAAAACATTCATAAAAGGAAAATCGGGGAAGAGAAATTCAGGGAAGAGCATCGACGCTTTGAAAATGCCCAGGCTATTGGTCATGTTGGCAGCTTTGAAAGAGAGCTGCCGGGGGATCAAATCTCCGGCTCCGAAGAGTTTTATCGCATCCATGGCATAAAGCCCCGGCCGGAGGGAATCAGCATTCATGAATTTATTTCCTATATCCATCCCGAGGATCGGGAAAGCTTCATGGAAGCCGTAGACTATACCCATGCTACGGGAGTAGCGCTGGATATGACCACCAGGATCATACGTCCTGATGGGAACCTAAGGTATGTCCACCGGCGATCAGCAGTGATTCGAGATGAAAACGGGGAGCCGCAACGTATCTACGGCACCATTCAGGATATTACCGATCGTGTAAAGGCCGAAGAAAGAAGAAAGCGATCTGACAATCTGGTGCGTGCCACCGAAAAAGTGGCCGGAACGGGTAGTTACGAACTGGATATTCCCACCAACAGCATTTACCTCTCTGACGGGCTTTATCACTTATTAGGTGAGGAACCCAGTGATCTGGCACCCACGATGGACTGGCTGGACAACCGGTCGCATCCCGCTGATATCCCCGTAGTGCAGGAGATACTAAAACAGGCTGCTTTACAAAAGAAGGAGTACACTTACCAGCGCCGCGTTTACCGAAAAGATGGCGCTCTTCGTACGCTGGAGGCAAATGGAAAAGTCATTACCGGCACGAATGGGGAGGTTAAAAAATTAATTGGTCTGGTGCAGGATATCACCGAGCGCAAACAGGCAGAAGATGAGGTGCGAAAAAGTGAAGAACGCAGCCGGGACCTGCTAAAAGTACTGCAGAAAGCCCCCAATTCTTTTCTGGTGCTCTCCCCCGATCTAAAAATTGAGATCGCCAGCGATATGTATCTGGAAGATACGCTATCCAAACGGGAAGATATCGTAGGAAGATACCTCTTCGATGTATTCCCTGATAATCCTGCAGTAGATGATGCAACGGGCGTAAAAAACCTGAGAAATTCCCTGGAACGGGTGCTGAGGACCAAACAACCTCACAAAATGGACATTCAACACTATGATGTACCACGACCTGACGGGGGCTTTGAGGAAAAATTCTGGAACCCCACAAACATTCCCGTTCTTGATGCTGAAGGGGAGGTGCAGTATATCATCCATCGGGTAGTGGACGAAACGGAGATCATGAAGACCCAGGCGGCCCTTGAAATAGCCGTGGAGGCAGCCGAGATGGGCACCTGGGATCTGGACCTGACCCGGGATTTTTCAGGTCACCGCAATTTCCGTCATGATCAGATCTTCGGATATACGACTCCGCAGCCCGTCTGGAGCCGGGAGGTTGCCAGAAGACATGTCTTACCGGAGGATCAGCCCATCTATGATACGGCTTTTGAAACTGCCATGAAGACCGGTAAACTGGATTTCGAGGCACGGGTTCGCTGGCAGGATGGCAGCATCCATTGGATGGCCGTCAACGGGCATATTTATTTTGATGAGAATGGAAATCCTTCCCGAGGGGCAGGAGTAAATTTTGAGGTTACCGAACGCAGGAAGGCCGAGCAGGCCCTCCGGAAGTCTGAGGAACGTCTCAAAAAAGTGCTGTCTATCGAGACGGTTGGAGTGCTTTATTACGATCCTGACGGAAGGATCAATGAGGTCAATCACGCTTTTGAACGCATGAGTGGCTTTTCAAAAAACAATTTTGCAACCGGAAAAGTAGGCAGGGATGAATTAACCCCACCGGAATTTATGGGGATCACCCGCGAGGGGCGGAAAGAACTATTAAACTCCGGACAAAATACCCCCTACCAGCGACAATTCATTCGCCCCGACGGTTCACGATGGTGGGGACTGGTTGCCGGAAAACGCCTTAGCGAAGAAGAATGCGTGGAATTCGTGGTGGATATTACGGAAGCCAAAAAGGTAGAAGAAGATCTCATCAAAGCCAAGGAAGACGCCGAAGCAGCCTCCCGGGCCAAGGAGGATTTTGTGTCTACCATGAGCCATGAGATCCGCACCCCTCTCAATGCGGTGATTGGTCTCACCAATCTACTAATGGATCGGGATCCAAGAGCGGATCAAAAAGAGAACCTCAGCTCCCTGAGCTTTTCGGCCAAAAACCTTTTGGCCCTTATTAATGGGATTTTGGATTTCAGCAAGCTGGAAGCCGGAAGAATGGAACTGGAAGAAATCGATTTTGACCTGCCCGATCTTTTGTTCAGTTTAAAAAAGACGCATCAGCCCCAGGCTTCCGCGAAAGGCATTCGCTTAAAACTTAAGCTTGACGAAAATATTCCGGAACGTATCTCAACAGACCAGTTAAAGCTTTCCCAGGTCCTTCACAACCTGGTGGGTAATGCCGTGAAATTCACGCAAGAAGGAAAGGTTACCATCTCGGTGGATCTCAACCGGCAGGATGAGGATCTCCTGTGGCTGAATTTTGCCGTACAGGATACGGGGATTGGTATTGCTGCTGAGCACGTCGAGCAGATCTTCCAAAAATTTTCCCAGGCAGAGAGCTCAGTTGTACGACAATATGGGGGCACCGGTCTTGGCCTGAGCATTACCAAACTCCTGCTGGAACTTATGGGGAGTGAAATAAAGATGGAGAGCACAGCCGGGGAAGGATCCTGCTTTTATTTTCGCCTGCCGGTGAAACCTGCCGGTAAGAAGGCACCTATTGAAGAAATTACCAAATTTCCTGCAGAGAGAAATGATCTGCAACATATGCGGCTGTTACTGGTGGAAGATGTAGAGATCAACCGCAGTATCGTACTCCAGTTCCTGCAGGACTGGTGGCAACTTATCCCAGATGAAGCAGTAAACGGAAAGCAGGCTATTGAAATGGCAAAAAATAAAAGGTACGACCTAATCCTTATGGACATTCGCATGCCGGAGTTGGATGGATACGAAGCTACCAGCGAGATCAGGAAACTTCCCGGGTATGAAGACACTCCCATCCTGGCCCTTACGGCAGATAAAAGCCAGGAAATGCAACAGGCACGAAAAACTTCCCGCTTCAATGACCTGTTGACAAAACCCTTCGAGCCGGAGGAACTCAGGAAAACCATCCTGGAACAACTGGAAGCTGCCGGCAAAGAACTTTCAGGTGCAGGGGTTCCCGCTCAACGCTTGAAAAAAGAAGATCCGGCAGAAAAAGATGCCGCCGCTGCTTCTGCCCAACCGGCCGTTAATATCTCCAGATACCTAAAGATCGCCGGGGAAAACCGGGAGGTTTTGAACAAGTTGATCTCCAATGCCATTCGAGCCCTGGAAACTTACAAAGAGGAATTCACTGTTGCTGCACGGGAAGAAACTGAGGAAAACCTGTCTGATCTTGTACACAAAAACACCACCTCAATTCATTATGTGCAGGCTAAGCGCCTGGACAGGGAAATTGCACAATATCGGGAACTCCTTGCAGATCCTGGTGTAGAACGCTATAGACTAAAGGAGAAGAAGAAAGTTGTGCTAGAGGAATTTGAACAGGTGATCAAAGAACTTCAAGCCCGAATAGAAAGTTAAAAGAGAATCGTTTTACCTTATGACGGAAATATTCATTGGCCAATCCGGAAATTCGGTGAGAAATCTGAGCCGGGTGAAATGAATTTTCGGGTTATGTTTTTATCTTCGGGTTTTAATAAAAACGATTCTCATGATTTCACATCCAGACCTTTCTGCAATACATAAGAAGATCACCCCTTACATCCACCGCACTCCCGTTTTTACTTCCCGGCTTCTGAATAAAATGACCGGCACGGAATTGTATTTTAAATGTGAAAATTTTCAACGCATGGGCGCTTTTAAAATGAGAGGTGCAGCCAATGCGATCTTAAACCTGCCCAAAGAAAAGCAGCAAAAAGGAGTGGTTACCCATTCTTCGGGAAATTTTGCACAGGCATTATCCCTGGCAGCCAAAAGCCTGGGGGTACCTGCATATATCGTCATGCCGTCCTCTGCCCCACAGGTCAAAAAAGACGCGGTGAAAGGTTACGGCGGCACAATAACCGAATGCCCACCCACACTGGAAGAGCGGGAAAAGGCAGCCGAAGAGATCATGCGGAAGACCGGAGCCACTTTCATCCATCCTTCCAATGACCTGGATGTAATTTACGGGCAGGGCACTGCGGCCCTGGAGTTGCTGCAGGAACATCCAGACCTGGATTACATCGTCACCCCCGTTGGCGGCGGCGGACTCCTTGCGGGGGCAGCACTGGCGGTAAAGCAGGCAGGAAAGAACTGCAGCACAATTGGAGCCGAACCTTTTCAAGCCGATGATGCCTGGCGCTCCCTCCAAAGCGGAAAAATAGAGACCAACGAAACCACGAACACTATTGCCGACGGGCTTAAAACACAGCTGGGGGATATGAACTTCCCAATCATTCGGGAGCATGTCAAGGAGATCATTCGGGTGGAAGAACAGGAGATCATAGCTGCGCTTAAATTGATCTGGGAGCGCATGAAGATCGTGGTAGAACCTTCCAGTGCCGTGGCTTTTGCTGCTGTGCTTCGGGAAAAGGACAAATTCCGCGAAAAAAAGACCGGGATCATCCTTTCGGGGGGAAATGTGGATTTACAGAAACTTCCTTTTTAGACAGCAGGCAATAGACGGTGGGGTTTCATCCACCGTCTACCCTATTCTTCTTTTCTGATCGTGGAGTGCAGCATTTGCAGTTTCCATCCATCTTCAGTAAGGATCGCAGTAGCGCTCTCCAGCCAGTTCATCTCCCTTACCAGCTCATCCCCTACCTTAAATTCTGCTTTGTTATAGTAAGCGACCCATGCCATTTTTCCTTCTATCTCGATCTTAATGAACTCAAAAGAGTTGATCCTTTTGGCCTGCCGTTTCTGTTCTCTGGCACGATTTAAATATTTCCTCATCGTCTCCATATCCCAAACCTCCCCGGTTTCAAGAAGCAGGAATTCTTCTGTAAAATGCGCCTCCAGTGATTCAGGCTTAAAATCAGAAAAGTAGTCCTGGAAGGAATCTCTTATGAGATCTTTAATACGATCCTCATCAGTACGTGTAGAATGCTGACTTACAGCCGATGTTGTAACAAACAGCAGCAGCAAAAGTGGAAATAATGTTTTCATAACACTTAACTAATTAAAAGGTGATTATTGCAATCAAAGGCTGCTAATCTATGAAAATCATTTACTCCTCCATCTTCAAATTCCTCTTTTTAATTTTCAGTCCCTTTTCCTAAAATAATTTGTAGAAAATTTTAAGTCCGGCAGAAGGCGATATAAAACCTGAATCAATTAGATCAAGATCTCCCGAAACGGCATCTGTTCGCTCCTTTTTAGCCTTATTCCTATCCATTAGCATAAGCATTATCCCTGCCTCCAGGGCTATCCCAAATTGCGAGCTAATATTAAATTCCCTGCCCAGCCTTGGCACCAGCAACAGGTTTGTACGTTCTTCCCATTCGCCTTCACTACTCATATAAGTCAGTCCGGTTTTAATGAACCACGGCCGTAAAGAGGTATGGCCAGACCTTCCGCTAAAATGGTAATAGAAATCCCCGGAGATGCTAATATTATCATTTTTATAAGCCGGATTCATCCCTACATTCAATCCATATTGACTTTGATCTACCCGCATTCTCAGTCCCACATTGACCATCTCTGGTGTGCCGGTTCCCCCTGTAAGATTGATTTGGCCCTGTACGTCATTAAAGTGGACAGGTAAAAAAAAGGCGAGGCAAAAAACAAGAGTACTAAAAGAGAGATTTCCCATATTTATTTTTCTTGTAAGGATCGTCGGTGTCATTTTCCCGAAGACCATGATTAAAATCTGTTATATAAATCCTTTATTTTTTCTCCTGCCTTTCCAAATTTCATTGATCATTGTTCATTGATCATTGTTTATTGTACCTCTGCAAAATTCGCCTTATCTCCTCCCTGTACTGCTGGGTATCCAGGAAGTTGTTATGTCCCAGCCCTTCTAAAGTGATCATGCTATCTTCCGGTTTAAAATGCTGCTGCAGCTTCAGGGAAGAGCCGTAGTAGACCACCTCATCCTCATCTCCATGTAAAACCACCACAGGGCTATCCACCTGCTGCATATACTTACCGGTTCTCAATTTGTACCGCAGAAGAAAAGAAGGAAATAACTGCAGGGGAAAGGTATTCTGGACCAGATCGGGCAGGGAATACGGCGGCGCCTGCAAAATAAGCAGTTTTGGGTCGTTGGCAGCAGCCAGCTTTGCCGCCATACCCGATCCAATGGAATGCCCCAGCACGATGATCCTCTCCTGGCTGTAATCCTGTTTTAAATGATCATAAAGGTTCTGGATGTCCCCGTGAAGCTGAGCTTCGCTGCTTATAGTCCCTTCGCTCTTTCCGTACCCCCTGTAATCGGGTATAAAAACATCGTAGGACAAATTGGTAAAGGTTCTTCCAACGCTACCCCACCCCTGCAGGGAGCCGGCGTTCCCGTGCAGATAAAACACCACTCCCTCAGGCTTATCTGCTTTAAACAACAGGGAGTGCAGTTCTGTACCATCCTCCATCTCAATATAACGTTCTTCATAATCCCCGTCAAAACGAAAGGCGAATTCCTTTGCCAGAGTCTGCGGAAAGAATATCATCTTCTCCTGAAAAAAATAAAGTAAAAGGCATATTAGCAGGTATATCCCCAGGACAAAAGAAATAAAGCTCAGCAGACTTTTCATGATTCCTATTTGTCCTAATATACAGATTCATTCTTAAGTAAAAATATTTTATCTTTAGGGAGAGTGCTCCCCGGAAGGCATTTTCTACCATGAGTTAACAGGAAAACCCAACAATTTTTCACCTGTTAGCTGCGATAGTTTTTACTTCAAACGCTATAGATATTTCTAATTAAACACAAAAGATTATCATCATTTGTTATAGTACCTTTAATGTATTCACCATCTAAAACAGTTCAACCATGGAAGAAAAGAAGCATTCGAACACACCCGGCACCCATAAAGTCTGGGAAGTAAATGAATCCAGCAGGTGCCCTTTTATGGGTGGAGCCCTTGACAGAACTGCCGGTACCGGCAGGTCAAACCGCGATTGGTGGCCCAATATGTTGAATCTGAACATCCTTCGGCAACATTCAGAGCTATCGAACCCTATGGACCAGGATTTCAACTATGCCGAAGAATTCAAAAGCCTGGACCTGGACGCGGTAAAAAAAGACCTGCATGAGCTCATGACCGATTCCAAGGAGTGGTGGCCGGCAGATTACGGCCATTATGGAGGCCTGTTCATTCGTATGGCCTGGCACAGCGCAGGCACCTACCGCATAGGTGACGGACGCGGGGGAGCAAGT
>JBEPWW010000026.1:0-14101 GCA_041642215.1 Salinimicrobium sp.
GTCGCTTGCAGGTGTATAAAACGAACCAGAAGGAAATTCCTCAAATGACTGGAAAGGTAATTCCGGAGCGGGTTTTTAGCCGTGAAGAATACCACAGGCAGATCTTTGAACCTATCAATACCGCTATACGGCCATACGATAGTGACCATCTGCTGGATCATCATTTCCTGAATTCCAGAGGGGCTATTGCGCGGTTTGACAGAAACGCTATTGAAATTAGAGTCATCGACGTGCAGGAGTGTCCCAGAGCAGATGTTGCCATCGCAGTGTTTATTACAGAAGTTTTGAAGATGCTGGTAAGTGAAGAATTAATTGCCCTGGAAGATCAAAAAAAGTGGCACGAAGATGAACTTTTGAAGATCCTGGATTCGGTGATCAAAGATGCTGAACACAGTATTATTAGAAACAAAAAATATCTCGCCATTTTTGACCTCAAGCAGGATGCAAGTGGGAATGAGATCTGGAAGAAGCTTTATTCGCTTGTGGGCATGAATATATCTGCAAACCATCAGCAAACAATAAAATTCCTTCTCGAACAGGGCAGCTTATCCAGCCGTATCTGTAGAGCATTGGGGGAAGATCCTTCAGAACAACATATTATAACGACTTATCGCAAATTGGGAACCTGCCTGGCCCGAAATGAACTCTTTATCCCATGAAACTGGTGCTGACCTGTGAGCACGCGGGGAATGAAGTTCCTCCTGCCTGCCGGGAATTGTTCCGGGCTGCAGAAGCTGTTCTGGAATCCCACAGGGGATATGATCTGGGAGCGGTTAGCTTGTTCAGGAAGTTGGAGAAATTTTCCTTTTACAGCAAAAGTCATTCTATAAGTCGATTACTGGTGGAGGTAAACCGGTCCCTTTATCATCCAGATCTTTTCTCTGAGTTCACCAAAGACCAGCCTGAAGGGAAAAAGCTCGAGATCCTTCAAGAGTACTATATTCCATATCGTTCAGCTGTTGAAAATAAAATTGCAGACCTTGTAAATAAAGGGGAAGAGGTCCTCCATTTGTCTATTCATACTTTCACCCCTCAACTCAATGGAAAGATCAGGGAAGCAGACATGGGTCTATTGTATGATCCGCAAAAAAAAGGAGAGAAGGAATTCTGCCAGATTTTTAAAGATCATTGGAAAAGGGAAAGCCCCGGTTTAAAGCTTCGGTTCAACTATCCATACCTTGGTACGGCAGACGGGTTTACAACCTACTTACGAAAGCGATTTCCAGATCATTATCTGGGAATCGAAGTGGAAGTGAACCAGCGGTATGTAGATAAGAATAGGATGGATCCTGTTTTAATAAAAAAATTCCAGAAGATCATGCACAGGTTAGGGGGGGAGAGTGGCGGCAAAAAGGAATAGTTTCCACAAATGTACGCTGTTGTTTGGTTCCTGTTATGATTAGTGGAAGGAAGCTGCTCCCTTCAAGGTCAAATTTATGGCAAAAGAATTACAACGATCATTGACTGGTAAATTTTAGAGGAGTATATTTAAGGGAGTGGATAATCAAAAGATAATCAGGAAAGTATGAGGCTTGTTTTTCCTGTAGATCCCATTAAAATACCAGGATATGATGCTATTTGCGCTAGAGGACAGTCGGTTATTCGGAGAGAAAATTGCTGCTAAATTGGGGATATCTCTTGCTCAACATGAAGAGCGGGCTTTTGAGGATGGGGAGCATAAGGGAAGGCCGCTGGAGAATGTGCGCAACAGGGACGTATTCATCCTGCAATCGTTATATGGGAGTGAGGATGCCAGTGTAAATGATAAACTGTGTCACTTACTGTTTTTTATAGGGGCTATAAAAGATGCTTCTGCCAAAAGCATTGCCGTGGTCACTCCTTACCTTTGTTATGCCCGAAAGGACCGGCGCACAAAGGCCAGGGATCCGGTCACTACCCGATACCTGGCACAGCTCCTCGAGGCGGTAGGGACCAACAGGGTCATTACTATAGATATCCACAATTTGCAGGCCTTTCAAAATTCTTTCAGATGTCCTACTGAACATCTGGAAGCCAAAAATCTTTTTGCCCGTTATTTTATAAAGGAACTTCACGGAAAGGAGATGGCAGTGATGTCACCCGATTTTGGAGGCGCCAAAAGAGCTGAAGAATTTAGAAAGGTACTTGTGGCCAGCACCGGAAAAGAAATTCCTCTTATCATCATGGAAAAATCCCGGAGCAAAGGTGAGGTTACCGGAAGCACCATTGTGGGGCAGGTAAAAGGAAAAAGTGTGATTATAATCGATGATATGATCTCTTCTGGAGGTACTATGGCCAGAGCGGCCCTGGCATGTAAGGAACTGGGAGCAGAGGCTGTTTTCGCTACGGCAACACATGGGCTTTTTACAAAAAAGGCTCCTGAGCTTCTTAAGGAAAGCCTTTTAAGCAAGATCGTAATAACAGATACTGTTTCTTTAAATCCACGGGTACAGCAGCTTTTAAAGGAAAAAATAAAAGTGCTGGAGATAGCTCCTTTTTTTGCAGAGGCGATAAAAAGGATCTATGCAGGAGATTCAATTGTAGAGCTTTTAGGAAATGAGTAAGAAAGAAGATCTGGCCAAAGCTGTAGATATCGAACAAAAAGTCACTTTTTTAAAAGAAAGGAACAGCTATGCAGAATGTCCGGGACTGGTTGAAGTAAGGGAAACCCATATGTCTTTTGTCTTTCTTACAGAAGACTATGTGTATAAACTTAAGAAGCCTGTAAAGATCGATTTTCTCGATTTTAGAACCCTGGAATCCAGAAAGAGGAATTGCGAGGAAGAATTACGTCTCAATAAGAGGTTGGCAGACGACGTCTATCTTGGGCTAATTCCCCTAAAGTTTAATGTGGAAGGGAAGCTTCACCTGGGAGGTGATGGACAAACAATAGACTGGCTGGTAAAGATGAAGCGCCTTAAGGATGAGGAAATGCTGGATTATGTCATAGGTACCGGTGCAGTTAAAATGGAACAAGTTAAAAAAGCAGCCGGAAAGCTTGCGAATTTTTATAAACAATCACCTCCTGTCACCATGCTTCCAAACCAGTACATCAAAAGGCTCGAGGAAAGGATAAAGACTAATCACAAAACCTTACAGGATCCCGATTTTAAATTACCTGAGCCCCTTTTGAAAAAGATAACATCCGGCCAGATCAGTTTTTTAAGGTCCCATACCACCTTGTTTGAGAAACGCCTTCAGGATGGAAGGATCATAGAGGCTCATGGAGACCTTAAACCGGAGCATATCAGCTTGAGAAATCCCCCGTTGATCATTGATTGTCTGGAATTTAATCAGGATCTGCGTATTATGGATACGGCTGAAGAACTTGCGTTTTTGGCAGTAGAATGTGAATTATTGGGAAATGAAGAGATAGGAACTGTTTTTTTTCAGGAGTATGAGCGGGTAACCAAAGATGACATCCCAATCCAGTTAAAGTTTTTTTACAAAAGCAAACAGGCAGTCTTGCGAACACGGTTTGCAATCTGGCACATTAAAGAAAAACGATACAGAGGGAATTTGAAATGGACACGCAGGGCTGAGAACTTTTTAATGCTTGCTGAAAAATATGCTGCTTTTCTGGAGCCTTAGTTCAGCTTCGACGAAATATGTTTTCTTAAATCTTCCCCTATTGCATCAGCTCGTTTTCAGAATAATATAAATTCAGTTAAAACGGCCAAAGTATTTGAAATACAGGTAAATAAGTCTTAATTTGAATGAGCTGAATGTTGGTAGTAAAGACTGAGTGTTGGTAGTAAAGACAAGAAATTATGGCAAAAATAGACCCTTTTGAAACACATCTTAAAGAATATGAGGAATGGTTTGACCGCTATCCTGCAGTTTATGAATCAGAACTGCTGGCAATACGAAGGCATTTTGAAGATCTTCCTGAAAACCTGGAAGGTATAGAGGTTGGCCTGGGAACCGGAAAATATGCTATTCCATTAGGGGTAAAACAAGGGGTCGAACCTGCAAAGACCATGCGGGATGAAGCGGTAAAGAGTGGGTTGGAAGTGATGGATGCCAGGGCAGAGCATTTGCCTTACAAAGATCTTCAATTTGATTTTGTACTATTTGTGACCGTTTGTCATCTGGATGATGTACGTGATGCTCTTAAAGAAGCTCATCGGGTACTTAAACCCGGGGGATCTGTGATCATTGGGTTTATAGATAAAGAAGGACAGTTAGGGAAGCAATATGAACAAAAACGGGCCAACAGTACTTTTTACAGGGAAGCCTGGTTCTATTCTGTAGATAAAATGAAGGAACTTATAAAGGAAATAGGCTTTAAAAAACCTGTTTTTCTACAGACGCTTTTTGATGAGATCGACAAGATCCAATCTATGGAAACTCCAAAAGAAGGTACGGGAGAAGGGTCTTTTGTAGTAGTTAGGGCAGTCAAATAAATTGTTTTTAAAAGAATGTAGCATGGAGGAGAAAAGAAGATCACTTGAGATAAGCAGCAGTGAATTTACACACAACGGTAAAATTCCTGCTAAATTCACCTGCGACGGGGAGGATATTAACCCTCCTCTAAAGGTGAATAATATACCGCCGGAAACCAAAAGTCTGGTACTCATTGTCGATGATCCCGATGCTCCCGGAGGAACCTGGGATCACTGGCTGGTCTGGAATATTTCTCCGGAAGAAGAAATTGCTGAAAACACCATTCCCGGGGACCAGGGGCTGAACTCTTTTAAACAACAGGATTACAGAGGGCCCTGTCCTCCGTCCGGGACCCATCATTATCATTTTAAATTATACGCGCTTGATTCCCTGTTAACCCTCGATAATACTGCAGGAAAAGAAGATGTAGAAAATGAAATGAGCGAAAATATTCTGGCAGAGGGAGAACTAATTGGTTTATATAACAAAACAAGATGATGATGCTTTTAAAAATACAAACCGATCCTCCTGAGGAGCCGCCATTTACACCTCCAGAGGAACCACCCACTACTGTGCCACCCGAGAGGCAGCCCGATCCGGCCCCTCCGGAAAAATCGCCTGACCCTTCTCCCGAAGCTCCTGATCCCATTCCACCCGAAGTTCCGGGTAATCCCGAATTCCCTGCAGGGATCCGATCCTGGTCATAACCCGTAAAAACGTGATGCCTATGAAGGCAATGGTTTGAACAGGATATCCTCTTTCAGGAATGTGAGAGACCCATTAGAGCTCACTCACGTGCCTGTTCCAAAACCGGGTGAAAAAGAATTGCTGCTCGAAATACATGTATGTGGCGTTTGCCACACAGAGCTGGATGAGATAGAAGGCCGAACTCCACCCACTTTCTTCCCAGTTATACCAGGACATCAGGTAGTGGGAAGAGTCAAAAAGAATGGTCCCGTAGCCTCGAGGTTTGAAGTTGGCCAACGAGTAGGTGTGGCCTGGATATTTTCTGCCTGTGGGACCTGTTTATTTTGTGAAAGGGGAGAGGAGAATCTTTGTGATGATTTCAGAGCTACCGGCAGGGATGCAAATGGAGGGTATGCCGAATTCATGGTCGTTCCCGAGAAATATGCCTATCCTATTCCCGAATATTTCTCTGACGCTGAAGCAGCCCCTTTATTATGCGCGGGAGCTATCGGGTACCGGTCCTTGAAGTTAACCGGTTTAAAAGATGGGAAAACCCTTGGGCTTATGGGTTTTGGTGCTTCCGCTCATCTAGTCCTTAAAATGGCAAAACACCGGTATCCCAATTCTCCTATTTATGTTTTTCCAGAAATGAAAGTGAAAGACAATTCGCTCGCGAACTAGGTGCCGTATGGACCGGAGCTATCAATGAGAGATCCCCCGAAAAAATTAAAGCTATCATCGATACTACCCCGGCATGGCTCCCGGTCCTGGAATCCCTTCTCAATTTGGAAAAAGGAGGCAGATTGGTCATTAATGCCATTAGAAAAGAAGAAGGGGATAAAGGTATTTTGAAGAATTTGAGGTATCAGGATCATTTATGGCTGGAAAAAGAGATCAAAACAGTAGCTAATATAACTGCCCGGGATGTAGATGAATTCTTTGATCTGGCCGTAGTTGCAGAGATCAAACCAGAATATCGCGAATATCCCCTGTCACTGGCAAATGAGGCCTTAAGAGAAATGAAGGAGCAAAAGATACAAGGAGCCAAAGTGCTAAGAATAAAAAGCACCCCCTCGATTTCTTAGTTGTGCATAAATACCAGTCCTGATAGTTAATAGGAAAAAAGCTGGATATAATCTTTTTTAGGACCTGGTTATACGGATATTTAAGATTAACCCGATGCTGACTGACCAATATCATGAATAAAATGGCACGGAAAGCAGATATTTATACCAGGAAATCAATGCGATGGAATCAAACAGGCAGACGGGTAAGTCCCCCGGCCCGGGCAGTAAACGTCCGGGCGTGGGATGGGTATATCTTATAATCATTGGGATGTTCTTATGGCTGTGGGTTTTCAATTCCGGTTCCTCCATACCCGAAATTACCTGGAGCCAGTTTGAAAGGGAGATTTTTGCAGAAGGGGATGTGGCAAAACTGGATATAGTCAATAATGAGCGGGTGGAGGTTTATTTGAAGAGGGATAGTTTGACAAAGGAACGCTATAGCGATTTGGGAAAAAATGTATTCGCAACTGTTCCCGGGGAAGGACCTCATCTCTTTTTCAATATTGGATCTGTTGAAGTTTTTCATGACCAGCTAAGCGCAGCCCGTGAAAAACATCCTTTTGCAGGGGAAGTACCCATTACCTACAGCAAAAGAGAAAACTGGGGCGGACAGATCCTGGCCTGGTTATTACCGCTGGGATTGCTTTTCTTGTTCTGGATGTTTATCCTGAGACGATTTTCCAGAATGAGAACGGGTGATTCCTCCCTTTCCAATTTTGGACAGACCCGGGCCCGGGTTGTAGATCAGGGACAGGAAAGCCGTGTTACTTTTGATGATGTGGCGGGTTTGGAAGAAGCAAAAGAAGAAATTTATGAATTGGTGAAATTTTTGAAATCACCGGGAAAATATCAACGCCTGGGGGCCAAGATCCCAAAAGGAATTCTTTTATTGGGACCTCCGGGGACCGGTAAGACGCTGTTGGCCAAAGCGGTGGCAGGAGAAGCAGGAGTTCCTTTTTTCTCACTTTCGGGGTCGGAATTCATTGAAATGTTTGTGGGAGTGGGAGCTGCCAGGGTACGGGATCTATTTAAGAAAGCCAAAGCCACAGCCCCAAGTATTATATTCATTGATGAGATAGATACTATTGGAAGATTACGTGGCAGTGGTCATTTTTTTCAGGAAAGTGATGAAAGGGACAGTACTTTAAATCAATTGCTGGCCGAGCTGGATGGTTTTGGAACCAATACCGGGGTCATTGTACTGGCAGCTACAAACCGTGGGGATATTCTTGATCCGGCCTTACTGCGCCCCGGAAGGTTTGACAGGCATATTCAGCTGGAATTGCCCAACCTCACAGAGCGGATAGCCATCTTTAAAGTTCATTTACAGCCCCTGAGACTGGCAGGGGATGTGGATCCTGAAATATTGGCGGCGCAAACTCCGGGTTTTTCCGGGGCCGATATTGCGAACATCTGTAATGAAGCCGCTTTACTTGCGGCTCACAAAGAAAAAGATGCTATAGATGAGCAGGATTTTCTTAACGCTATCGACCGGGTGATAGGAGGGATGGAAAAAAGAAGCAAGATCATCACTCCCGCAGAGAAAAAACGAATAGCCTTCCATGAAGCAGGACATGTTACGGCCAGCTGGTACCTCCCATATGCCCAACCGGTACATAAAGTCTCCATTATTCCCAGAGGGCGATCCCTGGGGGCGGCCTGGTACCTGCCGGAAGAACATAATATTATTACCAAATCAGAATTTTATGATGCCATATGTGCGGCATTGGGAGGAAGAGCTGCAGAAGAGATCGTATTCGGAGAGGTTTCCTCGAATGCCATTGATGACCTGGAAAAGATCACTAAACAAGCCTATAGTATGGTGGTAAATTATGGATTAAGTGATGCCATCAGGAACATGAGTTATTATGATTCAACCGGAAAATCCAATCGGGCTTTTGAGAAACCCTATAGTGAAAAAACAGCTGAAATAATCGATAAGGAAGTGCAGTCTATTATCGATAAGGCATATAACAGGACCCAGGAGATCCTCCTGGACCACAGGGAAGGTATGGACAGGCTGGCAGAAGCCCTGATCCACAAAGAAGTTCTCCAAAAGGAGGATATACAGGAGATCCTTGGGGAACGTACACTGGCAGACAAATGATAGAATGTCTTTTTAGATTTTATGCTATTTCGCTATCATTCAGCTGCGAAGAACTTGGAAATACAAAAAACATGGCTGCCTCAAAAAACTTCTACACAGTTCATTCTTAATCCTGCCCGGCTGGTTTGGTTTCAGACTAGTCAGAACCTGAAACTCCGCTGTGGGAAGATTGATGAAAAAATTTTTTTGAGACAACCACGCCTCATTTGATCAATACAGTCTTTTCCCTCAGTCATTAAGACTGGAGGACAGTGTGATTTCGGCTTTCAGCAATTTAGAAATGGGGCAAGTTTCTTTAGCCTGTTTAGCAAGCTCATCGAACTCCTCACGGGATATTTCTGGTACTCTTGCTTTGAGGTTGAGATGGGAACTCGTTACTGTCCCGTTTTCCAGGGTGATCTCTGCCTGGGTTTCGAGTTCTTCGGGATCATAACCCTTCTCACTCAGATTTGCCGACAGCTGCATCGTGAAACAACCGGCGTGGGCTGCCCCTATCAACTCTTCAGGATTGGTCCCGGTTCCCTCTTCAAACCTGGATTTGAAGGAATACTGAGTTTTATTTAGAATGCTGCTTTGGGTAGATAAATGTCCTTTTCCGTCTTTTACTGTACCGTTCCATACGGCGGTTGCTTTTCTTTTCATAATGGTTGTTTTTACAGAGTTACTTTTTTAATGGGAACTTTCCCATTTGTTCTTAAAGGGTCTTCATATCGATCACGAACCGGTAGCGCACATCGGCATCCAGTGTTCGTTGATAAGCTTCATTGATCTGGTCCATGGAAATCATCTCAACATCAGAGACTATATTGTGCTCCGCACAATAGTCGAGCATTTCCTGGGTTTCTTTTATACCTCCTACGAGTGATCCCGCGAGGCTACGACGCCGGGAGATCAATTTTCCTGCCTGCACTTCGAGTGCTTTGGGGGGAATTCCCAGGAGCACCATAACCCCATTGGTTTTTAGCAGGGAGAGATATTCATTATAGTCATGAACTGCAGAAACCGTGTTAATGATTAGATCAAAGCTACTGTTGAGGCGTTTCATGTTGTGCTCACTTGTGGTAAGTTCAAAATTAACAGCTCCCAGGCGACCGGCATCTTCTTCTTTTTCAGGAGACCGACTGAGCATGGTAACTTCAGCACCCATGGAAGAGGCCAGTTTGACCGCCATGTGTCCCAGGCCACCCAATCCTACTACAGCTACTTTATCTCCTTTTTTTACATTCCAGTACCTCAGGGGGGAATACGTTGTAATCCCCGCACACAATAAAGGTGCTACTGCATTTAGAGGTAGTTTTTCAGAAATACGCAGTACAAAATCCTCTTTGACCACAATATGTGAAGAATAGCCTCCATAAGTTATCACATCCCGATCCAGCCTGGAGGGGGAATTATAAGTGGCTGTTGGCCCGTTGAGACAGTATTGTTCCTGGTGATCTTCACAATTTTCACAGGTCCCGCAGGAATCTACAAAACAACCAACTCCAACTGTATCCCCCTGCCGAAAATTCTTTACATCCTGTCCGGTACGGGTAACCTTCCCCACTATTTCATGGCCAGGGACAACCGGATAGGTGGTACCGCCCCATTCATTTCGGGCGGTATGTATATCTGAATGGCAAACCCCACAATAAAGGATTTCGATCTCCACATCTGTCGGGCCCGGCTCCCGCCGGTCTATTATAAAAGGTTCCAGTTCTTTTTCGGCAGCCTGAGCTGCATAGGCATTTACATTTGTCATATTTTGTCAATTTACTCCCTGGGTAATTCTGTATCGAAAAAAGGATTTTTAAACTCTTCCCTGAGGCTGCTAATGATCTCATAGGATCTAAGGCGGGCATTATGATCATGTATGTGCGAAACCATCATGATCTCATCGACCCCTGTTTTATCTATGAAAGCAGCCAATTCTTTCCCAATGCTATCTTTGGTGCCTATAAAGCTGTACCGCATCATTTTTTGAATAGCTGCCTTTTCGCCTTCATGCCATAAGCCCTCCATGGTATTTACAGGAGGGGGCAGGGGTTTCCTTTGGTTTCGTATGATGCCCAGGGCAAACTGCTGCTGGCTGGTAGCCAGCCGTTGAGCCTCTTCCATGGTTTGGGCAGCTATAACGTTCACACCGGCTATCGCATAAGGTTTTGCCAGCTGCCCGTTAGAGGTGAATTTATTCCTGTATAAACTTAAGGCAGCCTCAAGCTCTGCCGGAGCGAAATGGCTGGCGAAGGAATAAGCCAATCCCATCATTCCCGCCAGCTGGGCACTAAATGTGCTGGATCCTAAAAGATAAATAGGAATATCCAGCCCCTCTCCAGGAATTGCCCGTACCGGGGCATTTTTATTCTCTGAAGAAAAATAACGCTGTAGTTCACGAACGTCCTGAGGAAAATCTTCCAGGGATTCCCGGCGTCCCCGTCTGAGTGCCTGCGCGGTTTTTTGGTCTGTCCCCGGAGCCCGGCCGAGACCAAGGTCGATCCTACCGGGAAACAGGGTTTCCAATGTTCCAAATTGTTCGGCAATCATTAACGGGGAATGATTAGGCAGCATAATTCCCCCTGAACCTATCCTCATGGAATGAGTGCCACGAGCAATATGACCAATTAAGATGGCAGTCGCTGAACTGGCGATGCTTTCCATATTATGATGTTCAGATATCCAGAAGCGCTCAAAACCCAGTTTTTCTGTTTTTTTTGCCAGCTCCAGGCTGTTTTCAAAAGATACGGCAATGCTACTTCCCTCCACAACCGGCACCAGGTCAAGGACCGAAAATTTGGTATTTTCCAGTGTGTTCTCCCAATCTTTTTTCATACTTTTTTTTATCCGATACAAGTTACAAAGAACCTTTCCCGTGCCCATGGAGAGAGAAAGGTTTTTTGCTAAGAAATCAAACCTGTACTGCTTCTACTCCTTTTTAAGATAAATAACCCCCATAGGAGGTATGGTCAAGGACAAGGAGGCGATCTGATGGTGTGCAGCTACCGCCTCACTGGCTATTGTTTCAGTGTTGCGCACATTACTACCTCCAAAACCTTCTGCATCGCTGTTGAATATTTCTTTCCACCTGCTTTCTTCAGAAACCCCTATCCGGTAATTTTCCCTTGGTACAGGAGTGAAATTACAAACTACCAGAATATCATCCTGCCTGTCTTTAGCTTTTCGTAGAAAACTGATAATGCTGTTTTCTTCATCATTGATATCTACCCAATTAAATCCTTCAGAAGAAAAGCTGTATTGGTAAAGCGCAGGCTCAGATTTGTAGATCCGGTTGAGCTCCTTCAGGGTTTCCTGTATCTGTCGGTGTGGTTTCTCATTGGTGAGATGCCATTCAAGGCTTCCATCATGATTCCATTCAGACGGTTGTCCGAATTCGGCTCCCATGAACAGTAGTTTGGTTCCCGGGTGTGCAAACATATAGGCGTAAAGGCTACGCAAATTAGCAAATTTGTTCCATTCATCCCCCGGCATTTTGTTCAGGAGAGACTGTTTTCCATACACTACTTCATCATGAGATAATGGCAGCATAAAGTTTTCTGAAAAGGCATAATTTGAGCTGAAAGTGATCGTGTTTTGGTGATGCCTTCTGTGGATAGGATCTTTGCTGAAATATTCCAGGGTATCATGCATCCATCCCATCATCCATTTCTGGCCAAATCCCAGTCCCCCAATGTAGGTTGGTCTGGAGACCATTGGCCAGGCCGTAGATTCTTCAGCTATGGTTATGGCATCAGGAAATTCCTTATAGACCACCTCATTGAATTCCTTAAGAAAACTAAGGGCTTCCAGATTTTCCCTGCCACCGTATTCGTTTGGTTGCCATTCCCCTTCATTTCGGGAATAATCCAGGTATAGCATGGAAGCAACAGCATCGACACGCAATCCATCTGCATGGAACTTGTCCAGCCAGAAGAGGGCGTTGCTGATCAAAAATGAGCGTACTTCATTTCTTCCGTAGTTGAAGATATAGCTTTGCCAGTCAGGATGGAATCCTTTTTGAGGGTCTTCGTGTTCATACAGGAAGGTCCCGTCGAAATAATGCAGCCCATGCATGTCTGAAGGGAAGTGGGAGGGAACCCAGTCTAGGATCACTCCAATTCCAGCTTTGTGCAGGCTTTCTATCAAATGCATAAAATCCTGTGGCGTTCCAAATCGACTTGAGGGAGCAAAATAACCGGTTATCTGATAACCCCAGGAGCCAAAGAAGGGATGCTCCATTACCGGCATGAATTCGACATGGGTAAAGCCCATTTCTTTTAGATAGCCGGGGAGGTCATCTGCCAATTCCCGATAACTCAGGCTTCGAAATCCATCTTCGGGTACCCTCTTCCAGGATCCCAGATGAAGTTCATAAACAGAATAAGCCTGGGGCTCTCCCGTCTTCTTTCGGCGCTCTTCGAGCCAGTCATTATCAGTCCAGGTATTTTCGAGGTCCCAAACCACAGAAGCGGTATCAGGAGGGGTTTCCCACATGAAAGCGAAAGGATCTCCTTTTTCCACTTCATAGCCATTGTTTCCCTTGATGAAGTATTTATAAAGACTGCCTTTTTTAGCATCGGGTATAAAGATCTCCCAAATACCCGAATGATCCCAGCGAGCCGTCATAAGATGAGAGTCCCTGTTCCATTCATTAAAATCCCCTATTACAGAAACACGCTCTGCGTTTGGTGCCCACAAGGCGAAATAGACACCTTTAGTGTCCATATATTCCATGACATGGGATCCTAATTTATTATACAAATGATAATGTTTGCCTTCTTTAAACAAATGCACATCATAATCTGTTAGTAAAGTGGCTTCTACAGGCTTTTCTGAAGAAGGTCTTTGCTCTTCAGTCTCTTTTTTCCCGGAGGGTTCAGTAGCTTCTTTTGCTTTTTCAGCAGTTTCTTTGATCTCCTCCTTTCCGGGTATGAGCTTATCCACTAATTCCTTTGCCTTTTCAGGATCGGGGGTAAGTTTATCGGCTATATCTTCGGCTGTCTTTCTGACCTTTTCAGGATCGGGAATAAGTCCTTTGGCAATGTTAGTAAGATCTTCTCTTGTTTTTTCATCAGGCAATACCTGGTCTGCCAGATCTTTAGCTGTTGATTTTGCAGTCTCAGCCAGATCATCTGTAGGGGAGGTATTGGGCATTTTCATCTTCTCTTCGGCACTGATCCCCTCCACCTTGGCCTTACGTGACATTTTTTTTATCGGTGTTTTTTTTTCTTCTTCCTTTTCCTCTGTAGGTTTAGCCGCTTTTGAGGCCTTTTTCTTTTTAGCAGCCGTAGTTTTTGCGGGTTTCTTGGCCGCCTTTTTCTCTGCGGAAGGTTCTTCTTCCGGGCTGCTGGTTTCTTTAGTTGCGGGCGCTGCTTTTGGCGGCACCTCTTCATCTGTAAGCGGCTTCTTGAATTTAGCGGGTTTATCGCTTAAAGATTTATCTTCAGGAGCTTTCTTGCTTTTCTCAGTCGCTCGTGATGCCTCTTCTTTGGTAGCTGTCGTCTCCTTCGGTAGGGCTTTTTTAGGCTTTGGAAGTTTATCCGGTTCTCCGGATGCTGCTTTTTCTGTAACAGATTTCTTTGTTCTTCCTGCCGTTGCTTTCTTTTTGGTCGTTGATGCCTTTTTGGCTTTTTTAGGGTCACCCTTATCTGTAGGATGGTTGATCTTTGACGGTTCCTTAGCTTTGGCCGTATTATTGTCAGGTTTCTTTTTGCCACCTACTCCCATAGGACCTTTTACGTTACCAGATATTTCTGAATTGACCGTCTTTTCAGCCGCCCCTGGCTTTTTCACCTCTTTTTTTTCTGGGGTTTTTCTGGTTTCTTTTTCCGGTTGTTTATTTTCTTCTTTTTTAGCCATTTTTATTCCTCCTTATGATTGATTTTATACCCCTCAATGGAAT
>JBEPWW010000027.1:0-13953 GCA_041642215.1 Salinimicrobium sp.
CCGGTTCCTTTAAATTTCTCCGAAGAAAAAATACGCTCCTACCGGCAGCAAACAGATTTTAACTATTCAGAAAGAGAAGAACAGGAGACCTGGTGGACCATGTTTAAAAGATATATTATCCTACAGTGGCAAAAATTCCTAAGCTGGATAGTGGGAGATACCGAAATTTCAGGATTTCTGCTTTTCCTGTTGAAAATGATCCCTTACCTGCTCCTGCTCACTTTTCTGGGGTTTATGGTCTGGGTATTCAAAAAGTTGAACCCCGCCCGGTCTCTGTTAAGCACATCTCATGAAAGCAGGGTAAATGTAAATGAAGAGGAGAAGATCGTGCGGTCACAGAACATAAGAGCCCTCATTGAGGAGGCGGTCATGAAGGAGGAATATAGGCTGGCTATAAGGTACCACTACCTCTTTTTACTACAGCATTTAAACAGGAACAGGTTTATTAATTATGAGTTTTCCAAAACAGATGAGGATTATCTTGAAGAGATACAGGAGGAAGAGATTAAATCATTCTTCAAAAAACTTTCGCGTATTTATGACTTCATCTGGTATGGGAATTTTGGGGTTAGCAGGGAAGACTATTTAAAGATCAGCAAGCAATTTAGGGAAATGGAGCAACTAACAGGATCAAAAAATGAGCAGAGGGTATAAAACAGGGTTCATCATCTTTTTGCTGTTACTGGCTTTGCTCACCTATCTCGAAGCCAGCGAACAGGAGCCTGTTAACTGGAGCCCCAGTTATACCGCGAAAGATAAAATTCCCCTGGGCGGGTTTGTTTTATTTGAAAACTTAAAGGAAGAAAGCTTTAATTTAAAGTCGACCGATCTCCCTCCTTATGACTTTCTGAACGATAATGCCGAAAATGGCATCTATTTCTTTTTGAATGACCGCCTGTTTTTTGATGATGATGAACTGGATAAACTTTTCTCCTGGGTGGAGAATGGGAATACTGCCTTTCTTTCTGCGGAAAATTTCAGCAATAACCTTCTGGATTCTTTAGGGCTGGAAATCGGGATATCTATTCCTGAAAAGGGCATTTCGTCCAAACCTGAAATCAACCTGGTACACCCAGAGCTTGAAAACCCCCGGCCGTTTTCCCTGGACCGGGAATTCTACAATTATATCTTTACCGGGATTGACACCCTTAAGCATACTGTTCTCGGTAATTCCCGCCTGTCTTCAGACACGGTCAAAACCAAATCCCGGGACATCAATTTCTTACGAGTACCTTTTGGGGATGGTGAGTTTCTTTTGCATACCATGCCTGTGGCCTTCAGCAATTATTTTCTTTTAAAAGAACAGAATTACCGGTACGCACAGAATGCCTTAGCATATCTCCCTGCCGGAGAAAACCTCTTCTGGGACCAGTATTACAAATCCGGGAAGATCTTTTACACATCTCCTCTTTATATCCTGCTTAACAACAGATCTTTAAAATGGACCTATTATTTGGTTATCATTGGAAGTATTTTATTCGTACTTTTTGAAGGTAAAAGAAAACAGCGTAGCATTCCTGAAATTCCACCTTTAAAGAACCAGAGCATTCACTTTGCCCGTACCATTGCCGGTTTACACCTGGAACGAAATGACCATGAAAAAATAGTAACTAAAAAGATTAACTTATTTTTGGAATACATCCGGAAGGAATATAAACTTCCAACTGGGGTGAGGGATAAGGCTTTTTTAGAGCGGCTCGCTGCACATAGTGACCATCCCCTTAGGGATGTGATCGAATTATTTGTTTTGATCAATATGCTGGAGAAAAAACAAGAGGTCACCTGGGAAGAACTTTTAAAGCTAAATTCAGCTATAAATGCGTTTAAAAACAGAACAGATGGAAAACAACGAAATAAAAAATGAAGGTCTAAAATTTGACAGTCGGCTGGAACTGGAAGATCTTAAAGAATCTGTAGACAGGATAAAGGCACAATTATCCAGGATCATTATTGGACAGGAAGAATTTATAGAACTGCTTATTGTAGGTTTACTGTCAAATGGTCACGTTCTCATAGAAGGGGTGCCGGGAATAGCCAAGACCATTACCGCAAAATTATTCGCACGCACCATGGATACAGATTTTAGCAGGATACAGTTCACGCCAGATCTCATGCCAAGCGATGTTTTGGGTACCTCTGTTTTTAACGCACAGAAATCTGCCTTTGAATTTAAACCGGGACCTATTTTTTCAAACATTATATTGATCGATGAGATCAACCGCGCGCCGGCGAAAACGCAAGCCGCCCTGTTCGAAGTGATGGAAGAATGCCAGATCACTATAGATGGGCAGGAACACAGCATGCCTCCTCCTTTCATGGTATTGGCTACACAAAACCCGGTTGACCAGGAAGGGACTTATGCCCTTCCCGAGGCCCAGCTGGACCGGTTCCTTTTTAAGATAAATGTGAAATACCCTAATCTTGAAGAAGAGATAAGGATCCTCCAGACCCACCATGCCCGTAAAGGAGCTTCTCCTCAAACCATGGTAGATCCTGTCCTCACTCCAACAAAGCTTCAGGAGTTAAAGTTGAAGATACAGGAGGTCATCATTGAAGAAAAACTACTCCATTATATAGCAGATCTGGTCACCAGAACCAGGAATCACCCTCATCTTTTCCTGGGTGGCTCTCCACGGGCATCTATCGCCATCATGAATGCCTCCAAAGCTTTTGCTGCTATCAACGGGCGCGATTTCGTGATCCCTGAGGATATTAAAAAGACCCTGATCCCCGTTCTGGCGCACCGCATCCTGCTCTCCCCCGAAAGGGAAATGGAAGGTATGACCCCAGAAGATGTGATACGAATGATCTCGCAATCTGTAGAAATTCCACGATAAGTTGTTAAAACTCTTAAAATCACTTTACCTGCACAAAAGGTTCTTTTTTGCCATTGTTTTACTGGCAACGGGGTTTCTGGTCTCCTTCTGGATCCCCGCCATTTATCCGGTAATGTGGATCATGCTTTTGGCTTTTCTGCTGTTATTTATCTTTGACTGCATTGCTCTTTTCAAATCCCCCTCTCTAAAAGCACAAAGGATTCTTCCGGATAAATTTTCCAATGGAGATGAAAATCCGGTAAAAATTTCCATCACCAACGATTATCCCTTCAGGATTTATCTGGAGATCATTGATGAGATTCCCGTACAGTTCCAGAAAAGGGATTTCCTGAAGGAGCTTGAAATTCCGGCCCGATCTTCGGTTTCACTAACCTATAAGCTCAAGCCTGCAGAACGAGGGGAATATATCTTTGGCAAATTGAATATTTTCTGTTCCACCGGGATCAGCCTGGCCAGGAGAAGAACCACCTTTCAGAAAGACCAGATGGTAAAGGTCTATCCTTCCTTCCTTCAAATGAGAAAACTCGACTTCCTGGCCATAAACAGCAAGATCTCTCAGCCGGGCCTTAAAAAAATTCGACGGATTGGGCATACCATGGAATTTGAGCAAATAAAGGAGTACATACCCGGGGATGATGTACGAAGCATTAACTGGAAAGCCACTGCCAAACAGGGTGGCCTTATGGTGAATCAATTCCAGGATGAGAGGTCCCAGCCAGTATATTCCATTATTGACATGAGCAGAGCGATGAAAATGCCCTTTAACAATCTAAGCCTTCTGGATTATGCCATTAACAGCAGCCTTGCGTTTTCCAATATCGCCCTTAAAAAGAACGACAAGGCCGGAATGCTTGCCTTTGCCCACGAGGTAAGGAATTTTGTGCCTGCCGGCTCAAAAATCACTCATCTTAATCTCATTTTGGAAAGCCTTTATAATATCGACACCGGATTTCTGGATTCCGATTTTGGCTTATTATATACTCATATAAAAAGAAAATTACCACAACGCAGCCTGTTGATGCTCTACACCAATTTTGAGCACATAAGCAGTCTTAGGCGGCAATTACCCTACTTATTGGCGCTCGCAAAGAAACATTTACTGGTAGTGATCTTTTTTGAGAACACAGAACTGGAAAAGCTCATCAACTCTTCAGCATCGAGCATTCCTGAAATTTACGACCAGACCATCGCAGAACAATTTTCCTTTGAAAAGAGATTAATGGCCATGGAACTTCAGAAATATGGAATCCAGACCATTCTTACCAAACCGGAAGAATTGAGCATCAGCACCATAAATAAATACCTGGAGATCAAGAACCGGGGAATGTTATAAATTACAATTCCGCAAGGGATCTTTTATAGACTTCCAGGGCACGTTCCCGTGCAAACTTATGCTCTACGATTGGCTCAAGGTAACCTTCCCGATACCCGGGGATCCATTTTTTGACGTAGTCCAGCTGCGGATCAAACTTTTTCAACTGAGTGACAGGATTGAATATCCTAAAATAAGGCGCCGCATCACAGCCTGTACCGGCAGCCCATTGCCAGTTCCCGTTGTTGGAAGACAATTCATAATCCAGGAGTTTTTCAGCAAAATATGCCTCCCCCCACCGCCAGTCGATCAAAAGGTGCTTGGTAAGAAAACCCGCAGTGATCATGCGCACCCTATTATGCATACATCCGGTTTCGTTCAGCTGCCGCATCCCCGCGTCAACCATGGCATAGCCGGTTTCCCCCTTGCACCACAGGTCGAACTCCTCCTCATTGTTCCGCCATTTAATACGGTCATATTTCCTTCTGAAATTTTCGGTTACCACCTGTGGAAAGTGATACAGGATCATCATGAAAAATTCCCTCCAGATGAATTCATTCAGCCATTGCTCATCCAGATTATAGGCGTGCGAAACAAGCTCTCTAATGCTTATCGTACCAAAGCGTAATGGCACACTTACATTACTGGTTCCCTCCACTGCCGGAAAATTCCTGTTCTGGTTATATCCCTTTATATGTTCTTCACTAATGTTCAATACGGGAATTTTAACCTCTACCTCTTCAAAACCGAGTTTCTCAAGAGCGGGAATCTTCTGAAAAGGGTTCCCGGCAAACCCGCTAAAGAATTCTTCTGTAGAATAAGCCGGTAGTTCTGTCTGCATGAACTTCTCTTTCCATTTTTTAGAATAGGGAGTAAATACCGTATATGGTGATCCATCAGGTTTCATTACCTCCGATTTTTCAAAGATCACCTGGTCTTTGAAGCTATTCCATCCTATTTGCCTGCTTTGAAGAAATTCTTCCACTGCTGCATCCCTTTCCAGCGCATAAGGTTCATAGTCCCGGTTGAAGAACACATTTTTTATATTATATCGTGTTACCAGCTGTTCAAAGGCAGGTAAGGGAAAATCATGCAGCACCACAAGCGAAGAACCCTGCCTATGTAATTGACGGTTGATCTCAGCAAGGGTATCATGAATGAAGTTTACACGTTTATCCCTGGTATCAGAAAGCCTCTCCAGGATGAACCGGTCAAAAATAAAGAACACCAAAACAGGTTCCGGAGATCGTAATGCGTGATAAAGAGCTGCATTATCATGCAGGCGAAGATCTCTGCGCATCCAGTAAACATTAACCTCCTTATCCCCTATTAGCTGTTGCCTGTTCGTTACCATGGCAGGGAGTTTCGATTCTTATAGGCGTGAATCCCACTACTTATAAAGAGGATCAATGCTATCAACAGGGCCACATAGGTCACAACAGGCTCTGTCCCGTAATTAGCAACAGCGATGGCTATTAAACCCCATACTCCCACCAGGGCAAATTCTCTCATATTTCGGGTCCAGGTAATGATGAGATTGATGATTCCCGCAACACCTATCATGAAGACCGTCCAGGTGACCTGAGAAAGCCCAAACCCATCCCAGTCCACCTTCACCAGCCAGGCAGCCACGTTGGCAATAAGAGCCACTGCGATCCATCCACTATAAAGCGAAAACGGCCACCATACGAAAGCGATCCTTTTTAGAGGAACATCGTCCAGCTCCATTCGCGTCCTTATTATGATCCTGATCAAAGAAAACAAGAGGATTAGCATAATAAAAACTGAAAGCAGGATCTGGTCATAGAGAAACGCAATGATCCAGGAAACATTTGCCGCACAGGATACAACGAACCACCAGCCTATCTCCTGCACAATCCGGTCACTACTGCTTTTACGAAATGAACTTCTTCCCTGGTATATCACAAAGGCACCTAATGCCAGATATATCAGCCCCCAGAACGAAAAAGCATATCCTGCCGGGGTGAAAAGATTTTCGTATCTCGATGAGATCCCGGCCATAGTAGTATCATTAAAAATTCCTGTATTAGCCAGGTAATTTACGATTATCACGATCAAAAATCCTATTGCATTCCCAATCTGTAGTATTTTCTTCTGCTTTGCCATAATAATGTGGAATTTTATGATAGCTCTACTGCCACGATTTTCTTTTTTCTCGCCAAATAATATTTATACAGCCAGACATTTAGTAAAATTAATTCCAAACCGTAGAAAACATCCTCCAGGGGTATAGTACCCGGGCGAATGCCCATGTAGTGCGATTCATTATACCACACCACAGGCTCCTCTATTCCCAATCGTGTTAATATCCTGTTCACCATAAAAAGCTGAAGCCGTATTGCCATCTTCCGGTAATTTTCCCCTAAATATCAGGTGAAGGGAATGAAAGGTAAAAACGCAGGCATAGGGAATGCAGAAAAAGAAAAGCACCTCCTCCAACGGTAAATTAAATACTTGAATCCCGGTAAGGTATCTGGGGTTAAATCCCCATATTCCAAGATAAGTAGAATGTATATCCCAGAGGACAAACACAGCTCCTACCAATAAAACTCTGGGAAAGAAGGCACTCCAGGTTTTATAAGATTTTAATTTAGGGTGAAATGAGAACAGAAATGGAATAATAATGGTAAAAAAATTGACCAGCAGGTAGGTGTATGCCATTTTATTTTCTCTTTTGCTCCTGAAGGTATTTTCTGGGAACCCATAGCATCCCAAAGCATTCCCCGTCTTCTTTTCCCAGGTGCTTATGATGTATCTTATGCGCTTTTCGAATGGCTCTAAAATAGGCATTATCTGTTTTCCTCAGGGCCCTGAACCGTTGATGAATAAACACATCGTGTACCAGGAAATAAGCTGCTCCATAAAGGGTAATTCCCAGTCCTATCCAGAAAAGATAGTTATAGCCGTTTTCCATTCCAAAATAAATAGCGGCAATCCCGGGGATTGCAAAGATCAGAAAGAAAAAATCATTGTGTTCAAAGAACCCCGATGATTCCTTTTTATGATGATCTCTGTGTAGTCCCCACAGCAGCCCATGCATTACATATTTATGGGTGAACCATGCTACGCCCTCCATCGTGAGAAAAGCCCCGAAAACTATAAGTATATTGATAAATACTGTTTCCATACTAGTTTTTTATTTTGCCAAAACCATTATCCCTCTGCTCTTCGAAATACAGCTTAATATATTAAAAAACAGTCTTACAATAAAATAATCTGCCGTTCATAATTTCTGTTTCTCGACCTCTGTCAGGTTTTTGGACTTCAACAAAAAAGACCGGATCATTTGCTCTAATCGCGTATCTCCCAGCTCCTTCAAGCTTTCTATCAACAGGTTCTTATCTTCCTCTACGGCATCTTTATACCCAAGGAACCCGGGGGCTTCACTTTGAACAGAAAATCGCAAAAACCGTAATTCAATATTTTGGTTATCGGCCTCGATTGCTTCCTCAAGAATTCTTTTCCCTTTTTTAAAATAAGAGAGCTTTGAAAAGGGATTGCCTACATGTTTTGCCATCATCATATGGGCAGCGCCATGGTATCCCTGGAAAACAGGTGCCACCTCTTTTTGATTGCCGCTAAGTTCCAGCAATTCTTCAGCATACCTTTGTTCCTTTTCAGCCTTCTGGTATAATTCCCTGCTGGTTTCAAGCTTATCCTGAAAAAAACTACTCATTGTAAAAAAAAAATAAAATAAAAACGACTGCTTTGCTCATACCACCTTCATTTTACATTCCAACAGGCTATTGACCATTAAACCCAGTTTTTTACCGTTATTTATCCTGACCCTTTCCGTAAGGATACGCTGAGCCGGAAGTTTCTTGATTTTCTTAAAGAGGGACTGGTAATAAACATATGCCAGGTAAACCCCTCCTTTTGAGGACGTCGGCAGCTTTTTTATTCCACAAAGAGCGATTCGAAAATCTTCTTCTATCTCTTCTTCTATCTTCATCTTTTCCTTTTTGGTAAAATTCGTCATATCCACATTCGGAAAATAGGTCCTGCCAAGCTCCTGGTAATCCTCTTTCATATCCCGTAAAAAATTCACCTTTTGAAATGCCGCCCCCAGTTTCATGGCATAGAATTCCAGGTCTCTATAGAGCTTAAGATCCCCCTCTGTAAACACGTGCAGGCACATTAGTCCAACTACTTCTGCAGAGCCCAGGATGTATTGCTCATATTTTTCGGGAGTATAATCAACTTTTTCAAGGTCCATTTCCATGCTGGATAAAAAAGTGCTGATGAGCTCCAGACTGATGTTGAATTCATGTACAGCCTCCTGAAAGGCATTTAAAACCGGGTTCAAAGAAATTTTTTGATCAATTGCTTCAAAAGTATCTTTTTTGAATTTCGAGAGCAAATATTCCCGGTCATAACCTTCAAAACTGTCTACGATCTCATCAGCCAATCGTACAAATCCGTAGATCGAATAGATAGGATTTCTCAGACGGTTATGCAGGCAATAGATGCCAAGGGAAAAGCTCGTGCTGTATGCCCGGGTGGTCATTTTGCTTACTTCAACTGACAATTCATCAAACCTGGACTTCATACTTCTCCATTTTAAATAGTTTATCGATCTGCTCTGCAACAATTTTTCCCGAGATCAGTGCCGGTGGCACTCCGGGGCCCGGGACTGTTAATTGTCCCGCATAGAAAAGATTCGAAAGTTTTTTATTTCTGATCTTTGGTTTTAAAATAGCTGTTTGCCGTAGGGTATTGGCCAGCCCATAAGCATTCCCTTTATAAGAGTTATAATCTGAAATAAAATCATTCACACAATAGCTTTGCTTATAATCCAGATAAGGTAGAACGCTCTGTTCCAGATATTTTTCCAGCCTTTCCATCATCAAATGAAAATACTTTTCTCGCATGCATTCACTATCCTCCAAGCCGGGTGCCAGTGGCATGAGAAGGAACAGGTTTTCATGTCCTGCCGGCGCTACAGTATCATCAGACTGAGAAGGGCTACAAACATAGAACAGGGGTTTACTGGGCCACTGAGGGTTTTTATAGATCTCCACCGAGTGTTGAAAAAGATCTTCCTCAAAAAATAAGGTATGATGTTCCAGCTGCTTCAGCTTTTTGGATACCCCTAAATAATAGATGAGGCAGGAAGGAGCGAATGTTTTCTTCTCCCAATAGGCTTCCTTATAATTGCGAAAGGAAACGGGAAGCAGCTTCTGCTCTACATGATGATAATCGGCTGCCGCTACTACCGCATCGAATTGAAGGTCCTCTCCCGCCACACTTATCCCGGTGACCCTGCCTTGTTTGGTAAGGATCTTTTCTACGGGAGAATCAAAATAAAAGCTCACTCCATTGCGTTGCCCGACTTCTTTTATTGATTCAATGACCTTTCCAAAACCACCTTCAGGGTACCACGTGCCCAGCTTTAGGCCGGCATAGTTCATAAGGCTGTAGAGGGCAGGAGTATCCTGTGGCATGGCTCCCAAAAACAATACAGGAAACTCCATGAGGGCGATCAATTTAGGATTGGTGAAATACCGTCTCACGTGTTTACTAAATGAGGAGAAAACCTGTAAGCGCAGGGTACCTTTTAAAAATTCCAGATCGGCAAATTCCCCCAGGGAGAGTCCGGGCATATAAACCAGTCTCTCCATACCCTGCTCGTATTTAAACTGCGCTTCGGTCATAAATCTCCTTAGCTGAAGAGAACTGCCTTCCTCTATACTTTCAAAGGTCTGGCATAGCTCCTCAAAATCTGATGGAATACTCATTGTCTCCTGCCCTTTAAATACAATATTAAAAGAAGGGTCCAGCAAATTCAGGTTATAGAAATCAGCTGTGGAATATCCAAAATCTTTGAAGAACCGTTCAAAGACATCAGGCATCCAGTACCAGCTGGGCCCCATGTCAAAGACATAACCTTTTTCCGTAAAAAGTTGCCTTGCCCGGCCACCGGCAGTTTGGTTCTTTTCAAATACATGCACCTCATGACCTGAAGCCGACATATAGGCTGCCGCACTCAATCCCGAAAAACCTGCACCTATTACTGCTATTTTTGCCATATCTCTGAATTTTTTGATAAGCCCAGCCTGTTCTCTAATTCGCCAACAGAATTTAATAAAGTCACGTTTTCTGTCTTTCCCAATTGGTCCAAAAGCTTTTGATTACCGGCGATAAAGATCTGCTTATCCCTGATCTCTTGTTGCATTGCCTCCAGGTAAGCCGCCACCACTTCCGGCAGGTCATAATGCACCAGGAACAAAAGAAGATTTGATACCCCGGTATCCTCCACTGCCGTTACAACCGATGATAAAGGCACATTGGCGCCAAGGTAAACGGCACGCTTTCCGGCCAGTCTCACCAGGTAATTGGAAAACAACAAACCCAGCTCATGATATTCATTTTCCGGCAGGAACAGGATCCAGTCATCTCCATCAGAACTTCCTACCGGTAAAGAATCTATGGCCACACCCATTTTCTGACGAAACAAATTTGTGACAAAATGTTCCTGGGCAGGAGGAACGATGTTACCCGTCCATAAGACCCCCAGCCGCAGGATAGTGGGATAGATCACCTGCCGGTACATTTCAGTCATGCCGTAACGCAAAAGACAGTGGGAAAAAGTCTTTTCAAAATGCGCTTCATCATAGTCCATTCCTGCAGCAATGAATTGAGAAACGAAATACTCCTGAGGCTCCTCCTCCTTCATGTTGTCAAGGAATCCTTCAATAAGCCTGAACATTTTTTCATCAGGCATAGTGCAGAGATCTGAAACTTTATATCCGGAACCCATTAAACTAACGATATTCAAAAGCCTTCTTAGTTGAGAGCTGTCGTAATACCTTGTATTACCTTCTGATCTTAAAGGTTTTAATGCGCTATATCTTTGCTCCCACATACGAATAGTGTGGGGTTTGATTCCGGAGAACTGGGAAAGCTGGGAAATAGAGTATAAAGTCATTGTTCATATTTGCTAAAACAAACTTAAACAATTTAAACTTAAGAAAATCTTAAAAAGCCATCTATTTCACATGAACCAGAAAAATTAAATACCTGCAAAACTCTCCTAAAATGTGATGTAATTAATATCTTTACATTCCAGTATCCTAATACGATGAAACACACAGATAAAAATATGATCATGAAGGGGCTCAAGTTTTTGGCAGGAGCCCTGCCGCTGGCATTTATTGGTCCTGTTGTACTTTTTAGTTCGTTTAAGAATCAGGAGCACGCATGGTATATTCCGATCCTTATCTTTGCTTTGCTGGCCATGGCAGCCTCAGTCTTTTTGATGTTCAAAGGGATAAGCATTGTTATGAAAGGAATCTTTGATTAAGGGCTGTGGTTTTAGTTCCGTCAGCCACAAACGCAACACAACCGAAAAAACCGGTTTTTTCTTCAATTTTCAATTCCTGGCTGAAATACATCGGCAGCCTTTTTCTTATTGTTTCTGCTTTTTCTGTACATGCCCAGGAAGACCGGGTAACCCTCAACGGCAGAATAATGGATGCCGCGAGCAATGAAAGCCTCAGCGGGGTTTCCATCCTTTTCCCTGACCAGGCTGCAGGCACCACCAGCAATGAATATGGGTTTTATTCTATTAAACTTCCTCCCGGCACCCACAGGATCAGGATCACCTACCTGGGCTACTCTTCCATTTCTGATGATATCGAGATCCTGGAAAATACTACACTCAATTTCAGTTTAACAGAAACTTCTGAGGCTTTAGGGGAAGTGATCATCACAGAAAACCTGGAACGTCTCAACATTTCAAAACCCGAAATGAGCGTCAACAAACTTGAAATAGGAACCATTCAGGAACTCCCGGCACTGTTTGGAGAAGTGGATATAATAAGGTCCCTGTTATTACTGCCAGGCGTTTCAAATGCCGGGGAGGGTGCCTCAGGGTTTAATGTACGTGGTGGCGCTGCAGACCAAAATCTTATTTTACTGGATGAAGCTACCTTATTCAATGCTTCCCATTTGTTCGGCCTTTTCTCTGTGCTAAACCCCGATGCCGTTAAGAACCTCAAATTGTATAAAGGCGGAATTCCGGCCAAATATGGAGGGAGGGTTTCCTCTGTACTTGATATTTATCAAAAAGACGGAAACAGCCGAAAGTTTGAAGCCAATGGTGGAATAGGCCTCATTTCCAGCCGGCTCCTGGTCCAGGGGCCTATTGAAGAAAACAGAGGCTCCTTTCTGGCAGGAGGCCGCAGTTCTTACGCCCACCTTTTTCTCAAATTCACAGACAACCCTAATGTCGCTTATTTTTATGATCTCAATACCAAGCTTAATTACAGCCTGGACGAACGGAACAAGCTCTTTTTTTCAGGATATTTTGGAAGGGATGTTTTTAATATCAGTAACAGCTTTGAGAATACTTACGGAAACACCGTTTTTAACCTGCGGTGGAATCGTGTTTTAAAAGAAAATATCTTCACCAATCTTTCCCTGATCTATAGTGATTATTATTATGGCCTCACCCTGGATTTTGTAGGTTTCAACTGGAACAGCGGAATAAAGAACCTCAATTTGAAATACGATATTGAGCACTTTATAAATGATCGTCTCAGTTTGGATTACGGGGTTCAGAACACCTACTATGAATTCAATCCCGGAGAGATCGAGCCTAATTCCCCCAGTTCTGGTATTAATTATTCACAGTTGACGAAAAAATACGCCTTGGAAAGCGCCGTTTATATATCCCTGGAACACAATTTTTCTCAGAATTTCGCTGCAGAATACGGCCTTAGGTATAGTACTTTTTTGAGGCTGGGTCAGGAAGAACTGAATGTGTACCAGAACGATGAGGCTGTGGTCTACAACGAGACCTTCGGAATATATGAAAAAGCAGACCCTGTAGCAACAAAGAAGCTTTCCCGCAACAAGGTGGAACGAAGTTTTAGAAATTTCGAACCACGCCTGGCCGTAGCCTATACGCTTAACGACAATCAGTCTCTGAAAGCGAGCTACAACAGGATGACCCAGTATCTTCATCTTATCACCAATACGAGCTCCCCAACTCCGCTGGACGTATGGGCACCAAGTGGAAAATATATCGACCCTCAGTCCCTGGACCAGATCGCCCTGGGTTATTACCACCTGTTTCAGGAGGAATTATATTCCCTGGAACTTGAAACTTTCTACAGGAAAATTCAAAACAGGCTGGATTACATTGATGGAGCCAACCTTATCGCCAACGATGCCATAGAGCAGGTGATATTGCCCGGTAGGGCGAGGGCATATGGTGTAGAATTTTTATTTAAAAAGAACAAGGGAAAACTTTCCGGCTGGATCGCTTATACCTTATCAAAATCAGAACAACAAACCCCAGGGAGAACTCCGGCAGAACCGGGAATAAATAACGCTGCCTGGTATCCCACACCTTATGATAAAACCCACGACCTGTCTGTAACAGCAGCTTTTGAACTAACCGAAAAATGGAAATTGAACAGCAGTTTCATATTCCAGACCGGTCTACCAACGACCTATCCTACGGCCCAGTACCGTTTTGAAAATCTCACGATCCCGGTTTACGCTGCCAGGAACAGCAACAGGCTCCCCTCTTATCACCGCCTTGATATTTCGGCGACCTATACTCCGGAAAGAGCTCCTTCAAAGAGCTATACTTCCTCCTGGAATTTTGGGGTGTATAATCTTTACAACCGAAAGAATGCTGTATCTCTAAGTTTCAGAAAAAATGAAGATACCCAGATCAACGAAGCCGTACGGCTCTCCCTGTTCGGGATCATACCTTCCGTTTCCTATAATTTTAAATTTTAAGGCCATGAAAAGAATCCTTTTTATCCTCCT
>JBEPWW010000028.1:0-13578 GCA_041642215.1 Salinimicrobium sp.
GGATTTACAAAAGCTTTGATTTTTAATTGTTCCTTCCCGCTTTCTGTATTGGCGGTAATGTTAACTGTTTTGGTGACCTGGTTTTGACCGCTTCCATTGAACTTCACCAACATTTCACCAGATTCTCCCGGTGCAATGGGTTCTTTGGTCCAGGTTGGAACGGTACACCCGCAAGAGCTGGTAGCATTGGTGATCACCAACGGGGCGTTCCCGGTATTGGTAAAAGTAAAAGTATGCTCTACATTGGTTCCCTGATCGATGGCACCAAAATCATGCTCTGTTTTATCAAAGCTAATGGTTGGATATGTTACTGCCTGTGCATCACGCTCTGCAGCCTGCTCTACATTCTCTGCCTTTACCTTATCGGTTGCTCCATCTTTACACGAGGTGAATGCCATTGCAGCAATCACTGACATAAATAAGATTCCTTTCTTCATGATTTACAATTTTAAAGTTAAAAATGATAAAATTAATAAAAATTACGGATTACATGAGCCCCCTGCCCATTTTATTCAATTTCCCTTCTTCTTTGTATTCTTTAGAGAGTTTGTCTAAAATTCCATTGATAAAAATACTGCTTTTTGGGGTACTGTATTCTTTGGCAATTTCTAAATATTCGTTAATAGTCACCTTTACGGGTATGGACGGGAATTTCAAAAATTCGCAGATCGCCATTTTGATCAGGACCGTGTCAAGATCGGCGATCCTTTCTTTGTCCCAGTTAGGAGTCTTCCCTTCCATCTCGGCCGCCAGTTTTTCATCATTCAGAAGGGTTTTCCTGAAGAGCTCCACCGCATATTCTCTATCCTCTTCGTTTTTATAAAGCTTTGTCAGGGAAGGCTCCTCCCCCGGCTTCATTTTCTGAAGCATTTTCACTATAGCCGTGTTGACCAGAGGCAGGTCATCTACCCATGTGATGTTCTTATCTTCAAGATAGTCATACAGCTTTTCGTTTGGGGCGATGATCTCTTTGAAAATGGTAATCACAAATTCTTTATCTTCTTTGAAATCCCCGCTGCGGGTAGACATGTAGGTTTCAAAGTATTCACTGTTCCTGATCTCATTCCACAGGATCCCTACATATTCATCATCATTTTTCCAGTGGTTCAACTTCCGGGTCTCCACGGCAGTTTTGAGCCTTTCGTTTTGTTCCAGAAGGGCAATCACCTGGTTATTCACAAATTTTCTATTGGGATCGATATCTTCTGCTGTAGGAAGGTGCTTTTGCGTAGATCTTTCCAGAACGTCTTCGGAATGATTTTTAATCTCCACAAACAGGTCCAAAAGCAACAGATAAAGGTCATACATCTCCTCCATACTCTTTTTGAGAAATTTCTCCTCAGTAGTGATGTTGTCATTGTTGCTCTGGGAGTATGCATAAAGCGACTGCATTACTTTAACCCTAATATGTCTTCTGGTTAACATAGCTGTAAAAGAACTTTTTTTAAAAATTAGAAGGGCGAAAGATTTCTTTCGCCCTGCAAAAATACTATTAAATTGAAGACCCGCGAGTCTAAATCCTGTTTTTTCTATCCTCGATCCTCTGTCTTGCAATTTCCAAAGCAGCTACATGTGTAGAGATGTCATTAGCCTCTGCACTGGTAAGGATCTCTAGCGTGGTGTTAAAGATATTCTCTGTCTTGCGCATGATCTCATTCTTCCCGTAGCCTTCCAGTTCTGCGTAAACATTAATGATACCGCCTGCATTGATCAGGAAGTCGGGAGCATAGATGATCCCTTTTTTTCTAAGCAACATTCCATGTCTGCTCTCATCGGCCAGCTGGTTATTGGCAGCTCCTGCGATTATGGTAGCCTTCATGTTTTCCAGGCTCTCATCATTTACCGTAGCACCCAGGGCACACGGCGCATAAATATCCACATCTGCACTGTAAACATCGTCACCTTCAAAGATGATCGCCCCGTATTTGTTGCTTACCTCTTTAAGACGCTCCCGGTTGATATCACTGATATAGACCTTTGCCCCTTCCTGGGTTAAATGCTCTACAAGCACTTCTCCTACATGGCCTATTCCCTGCACAAGCACACTTCTACCTTCCAGGTGATCTGACCCGAATTTATATTTGGCTGCTGCTTTCATCCCCATGAACACGCCGTAGGCGGTAATTGGGGAAGGATTTCCTGCACCTCCTTTATCTTCTGATATTCCTGTTACGTATGGGGTCACTTCCCTAACGATATCCATGTCTGAAGTTTCCATTCCCACATCTTCCGCAGTGATGTATTTTCCGCTCAAAGAGTGCACGAATTCTCCAAACCTTCTCATAAGCTCAGGAGTCTTCTGGGTTTTGGCATCCCCCAGGATAACCGCTTTTCCACCACCCAGGTTAAGCCCTGTAATGGCACTTTTAAAAGTCATTCCTCTAGAAAGTCTCAACACATCATTCACCGCATCCCATTCACTGGTGTAATTCCACATTCGGGTACCTCCAAGAGCCGGGCCTAAAACCGTATTATGTATTCCAATAATTGCCTTTAAACCTGTATCTTTGTCGTTGCAAAATACCACCTGTTCGTGGCCATCAAAGGAAAGCTGCCCGAAAACCGGAGCGGCTTTTTTAAGTTCATCTGCTTTTAGAACATCCACTGTCATAACTGATTATTAAATTTAAGATTTTCAATTATCTAAAAATCTGATGCAAAAATAAATAATATTTCATTTTGACCCGTAAAATTCCCTGCCAAAATGAGAAATTCAAAAAAATTGCAACTTTGTTCCCGCTATGAAAGAATTAAAACACCTCAATAAATATTTCCTAAAATATAAATGGCATCTTATCCTGGGCGTCTTTATAACCATAGTAGCCCGTGTCTTTGCGCTGGTTACCCCCCGGCTCATCAGGGAATCCACCAATGTGATCGAAAAATACGTGAATGAGGAGATCCTGGAACAGGCGGTGGTGCGTTCTGAACTTTTAAGGAACATCCTGCTTATCCTGGGTGCTACGCTGGTGGCCGCCTTTTTTACTTTCCTGATGAGACAGACCTTCATTGTGGTCTCGCGGCATATTGAGTATGATCTAAAAAATGAGATCTACCGCAAATACCAGGAGCTTTCCCTGAACTTCTATAAGAAGAACCGCACCGGGGACCTGATGAACCGCATAAGCGAAGACGTTTCCAAGGTGAGAATGTACCTGGGCCCCGCCATCATGTATAGCATACAAACTTCTGTGCTGTTCATCGTGGTGATCCCGTATATGTTCACCCAGGCCCCCGAACTCACCCTCTACGCCATTGCCCCCCTGCCTATCCTTTCCTTTGCGATCTACAAATTAAGTGTAGCTATTAACAAACGCAGCACCGTTGTACAGCAGTACCTGTCAAAGCTGAACACCTTTACCCAGGAAACCTTCAGCGGAATTTCAGTGATCAAATCCTACGGCCTGGAGCCGCAAACCAACATCGGGTTTGTGGCGCTGTCTAACGAAAACAAGGAAAAAAATATTGATCTGGTGAAGGTACAGGCTTTTTTCCTGCCCCTGATGATCCTGTTGATTGGTGCCAGCAGCATCCTGGTGGTGTATATTGGCGGGCGTAAATTCATTACCGGGGAGATCGACAACCTGGGGATCATCGTGGAATTTCTGCTTTATGTTAATATGCTCACCTGGCCGGTTGCCACCGTAGGTTGGGTGACCTCCATTGTACAGCAGGCAGCAGCCTCACAAAAAAGGATCAATGAATTCCTGAAGGAGGTACCGCAAATTCAGAACCCTTCGTCTGCTCCTGAAAAAATTGAAGGTTCTATAGAATTTAAAAATGTCAGCTTTACCTATGAGGACACAAATATCACGGCCCTTAAAAATGTATCCTTCCGGGTGGAAAGCGGCCAGACCCTCGCCATTATAGGGAAAACCGGGGCAGGGAAATCTACCATCCTTGAGCTCATGGGGCGCCTCTATGATGTAGACGGGGGATCTATCCTCCTGGATGGAAAGGATCTTAGGGAAATGAACCTGGTGGACCTGAGAAAAAGCACAGGATATGTCCCGCAGGATGCCTTCCTTTTCAGCGATTCTATTAGAAGCAACATCAAATTCGGCAAAGTCGACGCTACAGACCAGGAGATGTTGGAGGCAGCCAAAAACGCGGCGGTGCACCGCAATATCGTGGGCTTCAGCAAAGGCTACGACACCATCCTGGGAGAGCGGGGTATTACGCTTTCAGGAGGGCAGAAACAGCGAGTATCAATTGCCCGGGCTATCATACATGACCCCAAGATCCTCTTGTTTGACGATTCACTTTCCGCAGTAGATACAGAAACAGAAGAAGAGATCCTCAACAACCTCTTTAGGATCTCCCGAAACAAGACCACCATCCTGGTAAGCCACCGCATCTCCTCGATCAAGAATGCCGATAAGATCATCGTCCTGGAGGCAGGGGAAATTGTACAGCAGGGAACTCATGAGGAACTACTAAACACAGAAGGCTATTACAAGGAGCTGTACCTGAAACAGCTCAGTGAAAAAGAAAGTTAAAAATTTGTTGCGGAATGTTAATTTTTTTTGGATTTTTGAACCTATGATTTACAAACCGTAAAAAATACGTTGATTATGAGCGACAATGGAACGATTGAAAAAGAAGAAATTTTCTCCAAGGTTTTAAGAGCCGGAAGACGGACTTATTTCTTTGATGTTAGGGCTACTAAGGCGAATGATTATTACCTGACCATCACTGAAAGCAAAAAGTTCACCAATGAAGATGGATCCTTTCACTACAAAAAACATAAGATCTACCTTTATAAAGAAGATTTTGCCGGCTTCAACGAGATCCTTCAGGAGATGACAGATTACATTCTTGAGGAAAAAGGAGAAGAAGTAATTAGTGAACGCCACCAGAAGAACTTTAAAAAAGATTATGAAGGTACAGCTGAGGAAACTGTAAAGACGCCATCTGCGGCAAATTTTACAGATATCAGCTTCGATGATATATAGAACATTACACAACCCCAAAAAAACCGCCCGAAGAAATCAGGCGGTTTTTTTATTAAACCCCAATCCAACAATGCGCAAAATTTTTTATGCCCTATGTTTACTGGTAAGTGTAAATCTTACCGCACAGGAAGACCTTGATCTTTCCTACTATTTACCCCAGGATGTGACCTACAATGAAGACATTCCCAAACCACAGGATGTGCTGGGATACATCCCGGGAGAATGGCACGTCACACACGACCTGCTGGTTAGTTACATGCGGGAATTAGCCAATGCTTCTCCCCGTATCACGATGGAAAACCGCGGAAGGACCTATGAAGGCCGTCCCTTGGTCCTGCTTACCATTACTTCTGAAGAGAACCATGCCAACCTGGAAGAGATCAGGAAACAACATGTGGCCCTTACAGAAGCCGGTGCCGAATCGCTGAACACTGCTAATATGCCTATCGTGGTGAACCAGGGATTCTCCATCCACGGGAATGAGGCCAGTGGCTCCAATGCCGCTCTTTTAGCTGCCTATCACCTGGCAGCAGCCGAAGGGGAGAAGGTAGAGGACCTTTTGAGCAACACGGTGATCCTTTTCGATCCTTCATTTAATCCCGATGGTTTACAACGTTTTTCTTACTGGGCCAACATTCATAAAAGCAAAAACATTAACCCCGATCCCCAGGACCGGGAATACAGTGAAGTGTGGCCGGGAGGTCGTACCAACCACTACTGGTTTGATATGAACCGGGACTGGTTGCCGGTGCAGTTGCCCGAATCACAGGTACGTCTGGAGACCTTCCATAAATGGTACCCGAACATCCTTACAGACCATCATGAAATGGGATCTAACTCCACTTTTTTCTTTCAACCGGGCATCCCTTCACGAACACACCCGTTGACGCCGGGGCTCAACCAGGACCTAACCAGAGAGATCGGGACCTATCATGCCGCTGCATTTGATGAGATTGGTTCCCTTTATTATACCGAAGAGAACTATGATGACTTTTACTACGGAAAAGGATCCACCTTCCCCGACATCAACGGAAGTATTGGTATTCTTTTCGAGCAGGGAAGTTCAAGGGGCCATGCCCAGGAAACAGACCATGGTGTACTAACTTTCCCTTTCACCGTGAGGAATCAATTTACCGCAGCGCTTTCCACTCTGGAAGCCGCTCAAAAGATGAGAACACGTATCCTGGATTACCAGCGTAACTTCTACGCAGATGCGCGAAAAAAGGCCGGAAAAGGGGCTTATGCTTTTGGAAGTTCAAAAGACGCCTCTACAGCTTATCATTTGGCTAAGATCCTGGAACGCCAGCAGGTTGTGATCCACGAGGTCAAAGAGGCTTTCAACCAGAACGGAAAAAGCTTTGAACCGGGCAGCAGCTATATTGTTCCCCGCGACCAGAAGCAACATCGACTGGTGGAAGCCATGTTCGAGCGACGTACAACATTTGAGGACAGCCTTTTCTATGACATTTCAGCCTGGACCTTCCCGCTTGCTTTCAACGTGGACTTTGCAGAGAATGTTTCCCTGCGAAATGCCGGGAACAAAATAGAGGACCTACAGAAACCGCAGATCACCGCTCCACAAAAGAGCAACTATGCTTACCTCATGGAATGGCACAGCTATGAAGCCCCAAAAGCCCTGAACCAGATCCTGGAAAAAGACCTGAGGGCACAGGTGGCCATGCAGCCTTTTGAATCAGCAGGAAAGAAATTCGACTACGGGACCATACTTATCCCGGTACAGAACCAGGCTTTAGACGCCGACGAGATGTATGACTTCCTCCAGGAAGTTTCAAAAAATTCCAACATAAACATTACTGCTGTAAGCACAGGGCAAACAAAAGGGATCAACCTGGGGAGCAACCAGTTTAGGGCCCTGAAGCCACAAAAGGTCGCTCTGCTTGTAGGACAGGGGATCACCCCGTACGATGCAGGTGAGATCTGGCATGTTTTTGACCAGCGTTATGATATGAAGATCACCAAGCTGGATGTGAACAGCCTTTCCCGTGCAGATCTTAGCAGGTATACAGATATCATCCTGCCAAACAGCTGGGGAAGCGCCTTGGACAAAAATGACACCAAAAAATTACAGGAATGGGTACGCAGGGGCGGAACACTGATAGGGTTCAAAAATGCAGCCCAATGGTTCGACAGAAATGAGTTCATGAACCTGGAATTTGAAGAGAACGAGGTGGAAGCGAAAAATGTGACTTTTGAGCAACGCCGTGATTTCAGAGGAGCACAGGGAATTGGCGGAGCCATCTTTGAAGCAAAGCAGGATCGTTCCCACCCGGTGAACTTTGGTTACACCAATGACAGAATCGCCCTTTTCAGGGACACCACCATCTTTGTGAAAGCCGATTCTACCAGCTATAAGAATCCATTGCAGTATACTGATGCTCCTTTATTAAGCGGATACATTAGTGAGCCAAACCTGGAGACCATGGCCGGCACTGTACCTTTTAGGCACAACAGCATGGGAAGCGGAAATGTGATCCTGTTTACGGATAACACTAACTTCAGGGCTTTCTGGTATGGCACAAACAAATTGATGATGAACGCGGTTTTCTTTGGAGACCAGATGTAACAGTTTAAACTGAACCGATAAAAAGATCCGGCCAAAAGCCGGATCTTTTTTTTTATCCACATCTCTCACCTCCCTCGCTTTTTCATATATATCCAAACAAAAGAAATTCTTTTATAGAATTTTTCAGGATTGGCATATCTTCGCCACCTCTAAAATCCCCCTCGGGATACTATTATCCCCATTACCGTTTGAGGCATGAGCATTTCTGAAAGTATTATTATCGCTATTATCGAAGGACTCACGGAATTCCTGCCGGTTTCTTCCACAGGCCATATGATCATGGCCTCCAGCTTAATGAAGATCCACGATGATCAATTCGTCAAATCTTTTGAGGTGATCATCCAACTGGGAGCCATATTCGCGATCGTATTGATGTATTCCAGGCAATTTTTGAAAAGCATGGAGATCTATTATAAGTTGACCCTGGCTTTTTTACCTATGGCTGTGTTTGGTTTCTTAGGCTATAGTTTTATTAAAGAAGTGCTTTTTGGACCTGTTGTAGTTGCCATATCCATTATTGTAGGAGGTATTATCCTGGTGATCGTAGATAAGAAAGTGGTAGCAAGCAAAAGCCAGTATGTTAAAGTAGAAAACATATCCTATAAACATTCTTTCTTTATCGGCCTTTTTCAATGCTTTGCCCTTGTACCCGGAGTATCCCGCGCAGCAGCCACCATCGTGGGCGGCGTTTTTAACGGCCTGGACAAAAAACAATCCACAGAGTTTTCTTTCTTACTGGCCGTGCCTACCATGATCGCAGCTTCGGGCTATGACCTTCTTAAAAGCCCGGTGGTTTTTTCCTATCGCGAATCTTTTATTCTCGCCCTGGGACTTTTAGTAGCGTTTATCACTGCATGGTACGTCGTGAAGTTATTTTTAAAGATCGTGGAAAATTACGGCTTCAAGCACTTTGGATATTACCGCATTGTTATGGGGGTTGTCTTCCTGTTGATCTACGTATAACTCTACTACTAGGCGCCTGCTTAAAAATATAAGCAGCCCTCCAAATGAAGGACTGCCTTTCATATCTGTAACTTATATACAGAAGCTTATAGCAAATTTATTTTTATTCCCCCGTTGATCACAAATCCATCCACGGGAGCATAAATATCACGGAATTGCGGATCTGAGATCGAACCGGTAAAGATCGAATCAAAGCGGGTCTGCCGGGTATCGGTGAAGTTCTCAAAATTCAGAAAAAGGGAAAACCGCTCCCACTTCTTTTCGGTCATCAACCCAAAGATCCAGTACTCCTGCCCGGTGCTTCCGTCGCCCAGTTTCTGGGGTCCAAAGTAATAGCCTTCCAGGCCTATCACCAGCTTATCCTCAATTTCATATACCAGGACATTGTTCAGCCTGTGCTGTGCCACCAATGGCATTTCAAACGTCTCCCCATTGTAGTGCCGGGTAACATCAGCAAGCGTATAGCCTGTAAACAACTTAAAATCTCCGTAACCAAACCGCATGTTCGCTTCCAGGCCTTTGGTATCTACATAGCCTTCAGGTTGTACATATTCATAAAAGCTTCCCGCCGCATTGCTCAGGATGAGCGGTTTATCAACTTTAGTGTAAAAGAAAAGGGTATTGAGACTAAAATCGATGGTTTTAAAAAATTCTGTGCGGTAATTGATATCAAAATTAGCGCCCACAGATCTTTCAGCTTCAGTTCTTGAAACATCTATTGGCATCACGTCCCGAAACTGCACCCTTTCGGCATCCTCTGTAAAAATAGTTGGTGTTTTATATCCAAGCCCCCCGCCTATGCGGGCGGTAAGCTTTTCAGAAAGATTCAACATTCCGGAGAATCTGGGCAGGAGAAAAGTCCCGTATTCATCCTGATGGTCCAGCCTAAGTCCTGTTTCCAGGCTCAAAAGATCAGAGACCCGCCAGTTGTTCTGAACAAAGGCCCCATAAGTAACATGATTGTAATCGACCGACCGGGCCTGCGGATTATCATCTTCTTCAAATCCATCTACCCAAAGGTTCACCCCTGCTATCCACTCAAAATCCATTTCCCCAAAACTGTAAGCCACTTCATTAAAGGAGGCGAACTGGTCTCCGGAGAACACAAAATCAGGAAGTATGATCTCCCGGCTGAAAAAACTAAAGCTGTTCTTTACACTCAGAGAGGAGCCATTCAGGAATTCATGGGCATACCCTGCCCGGGTGGTCACCCGCCTGGTCTTGTTCTTTTCAAAATAAGGATCGTCCACAGTGCGGTCCCCTTTTATAAAATCGATATTCCCACCGGTACGTTCTTCAATGACGGTATTCACCCCCAGGTCCAGGGTGGATCTCTCATTGAAATAGTAGAAGAACCTTGGGTTAAAGGTATAGCGATCAAATTCAGGGATAGCGGTAAGGCCGATATCTGCAGGATCATAAGGACTGCCCATATTGTACGACGCGAAGATCGTGGTCCCGAGCTTTCCAAAAATATTCGAATAGAAGCCGCTGGCATCAAGCCCAAGGGCCGAAGTCCCATTCAACAAGAGATTGAGTTCTTCCTCAGGGCCCGGAGTTTTTGAGACCAGGTTCACCAGGCCGGCAATAGCCCCTCCCCCGTAAAGCGTGGAAGAAGCCCCTTTGACGACCTCGACCTGCCGCAGGTCCAGCGGCACGATCTGCAGCAAACTCAGCCCTCCCGAGAAACCGGAATACAGCGGGTAGCCGTCCTTGAGCAGCTGGGTATATTTCCCATCCAGCCCCTGTATGCGGATGCTGGAATTATAGGAAGTAGCAGAGGTTTGCTGGGTTTGGATCCCGGTGGTCTCATTCAACAGCATCCTGATGTCGCCCGGTTTCATATTTCCCTTCTCTGCCAGCTCCTCCCCAGAGATCACCTCAACCCGGGTAGGCAGATCGGCAATGGTCCTTCTGGAACGTGTAGCCGAAATGATCACCTCCTCCATATGCTCCCCGCCGGGAAAAAGATTGATCTCGAAAACCTTCCCTTCTTCCACGGGAAATTCATAGGTTTCTTCCCGGGTTTCAAAACCTATATAACTAAACAGGATGGTGTGTTCCCCGTCAGGGATATTTTCTATTTTAATATAGCCCTCTTCATTTGTGGTTGCCCCCAGACTAGTGCCTTTCACCAGGGCATTGGCCCCGTATAATGGGCTGCCGGTTTCGGCATCGAAGACGCGCACGTTGTATTCGTTTTGTGCATTTGCCGTTAGAGCCGCAAGAAAGATTGCGGCGACAGCGATTAATTTCTGGTACATGATGTGTTTACGTTTGTTACTAATGAGATCATTCCCCGTAAGAATTCAGGGATGCTGTTAATCAGGCATTAGCAGGTTGCGGGGGCTCCCAGATGTCGCGAATATATTTTGAGCAGGATCCTTCAGTTGCTGAAGGCAGTTCTTTACCGGTCACCCGGCTTACGGCAGCCGGTTTCTCCTCAGGCTCAAAGGGCACGAACCCTGCACAGGCTCCACAGCTTAAAAAGGGAGAGCAGGCTTCCTCAGGATGGGATTCCCCGCCATTTTGTTCCTGTTCTACAGAGAGTCCCTCTTCGCATTCATCTGCGCAGCAGGGGATCCCGTTCAGCAGCAGGACCATCAGTGATAAAAGCAGGCTAAGGGTTTTCACAGCTACAAATTTATGGAAGTGAATTTTAAAGACCTAAAATTATCAGCCTATCCTTAAACCGTTCTCCACAGGAGCGTCGGGTTTGAGCAGGACAATATCCTTCTCACTGCCCACCACTCCAAGAATAAGACATTCACTCATAAATGTTGCGATCTGTTTCTTCGGAAAGTTCACCACCGCGATCACCTGTTTTCCCTGCAGGTCTTCTTTAGAATACCGCCTGGTGATCTGGGCCGAGGATTTAAGCACTCCCGTTTCGGGACCAAAATCCACCTTCACCCGGTACGCGGGATTTCTGGCTTCGGGGAAATCTGCCACTTCAATAATAGTTCCCACCCGCATTTCTACTTTTTCAAAATCTTTCCAGTTTATTTCCATTTCCTGTATGCGATACGTCCTACCGGCAGCCGAAAGCTCATTCCGGTCTTCTCGTGACCGGCAGGTAAATTTTCCATTGATTATGAGAACAAGATACTAATTCTGGGAAAATACCGCAGGAAATTGTATTTTCAGAACCTCAATTCCCGATTCAGAATGGCAGCTACAACTTCTAATATGATCCCGCTGGGCACCACCGCGCCCGATTTTGAGTTACCCGATTCGGTTACCGCCAATCTTTATTCCCTGCAGGATGTAAGGGGCGAAAAGGGCACGGTGGTGATGTTCATTTGCAACCACTGTCCTTTTGTAAAGCATGTGGCCGATGAGATGGTGAGAGTGGCCAATGACTACCGCGTCCTGGGTTTCGGGTTTGTGGCCATTAGCAGTAATGATGTCAATGAGTACCCACAGGACCATCCCGATCTCATGTGGCAGTTCGCCCGAAAACATAATTTCACTTTTCCTTATTTATATGACAGGTACCAGACGGCCGCGATAAACTTTAAAGCCGCCTGCACTCCCGATTTCTTCCTGTTCGATTCAGACCTTAAGCTGGTGTACCGGGGGCAGCTGGATAATTCCCGCCCCGGGAATGGCATCCCGGTTAACGGGCGGGACCTGCGGGAGGCTATGGATGCGGTGCTCAACAACCGTCCGGTGCCGGGTCCACAGAAACCCAGCGTAGGCTGCAGCATAAAATGGAAATACATACCCTGAAAAACTCCAGAATTAAACGCTCATTTCCAGTCTTTTAAAACATTTATTCTGTAAATTTAAAGGGCATAACCAAAAAAGAAAAAGCAATGAGTTCACTCAAATTAGGAGATCAGGCCCCGAATTTTGATGCCGAGACCTCGCAGGGAAAGATCAATTTCTACGAGTTCCTGGGAAACAGCTGGGGAATCCTATTTTCACATCCGGCCGATTACACCCCCGTATGCACCACCGAACTGGGGGCCGCTGCAAAGTACCGGGAGGAGTTCGAAAAACGGAACGTCAAGGTCATGGCCCTTAGTGTGGATGGCGTGGAATCACACAAAAACTGGATCAACGACATCAATGAAACCCAGAACACCACGGTAAACTTTCCTATCATAGCCGACGAGGACAGAAAAGTATCTGAGCTTTATGATATGATCCATCCAAACGCAGATGACACCCTCACGGTACGCTCTGTGTATGTGATCGATCCCGACAAGAAAATAAAATTGATGATCACCTATCCCGCCAGCACCGGCAGGAATTTTGAAGAACTCCTGCGGGTGATCGATTCGCTGCAGCTAACCGAAAACTACAGGGTCGCTACCCCGGCTGACTGGAAACAGGGAGAAGAGGTAGTGATAAGCCCATCGATCTCCAACGAAGAAGCCAAACAGCTTTTTCCAAAAGGTTTTAAGGAAGTAAAACCTTATCTGCGTTTAACTCCGCAGCCAAATTAACAGGGGAAAGCATGACCTGCCGGACGGGTTGATTTTGCTCTTCATCGCAAAATAAAGAGGCTGTCCAATAAGCTCTAAATCGTCATTCTGAATTTACCTGCCCGTTCCGCAGGCGGGTTTCAGAATCATATGAATCTGAAATTCAAAACCTATAAGAACCTGAAACGGTTTCAGGTTGACGTATATTAAGCTTATTAGACAGCCTCTCGATTATTATGAGATGAGGATGCTTATTTCACTTTCACCAGCTCCACGTCAAATATCAGCGTAGCATCGGGAGGAATGACCCCACCTGCACCACGGCTTCCGTAGCCCAGGTTAGAAGGGATCACGAACCTTGCCTGGTCCCCTTCTTTTAACAGCTGTATACCTTCATCCCATCCTTCGATCACATGGCCTTTTCCCAGTGGGAATTCAATGGGTTGTTTCCTCTTATAAGAAGAGTCGAATACTGTACCGTCTGCCAGCATACCCTTGTAATGTACAGAAACGGTCCTACCCTTTTCTGCTTGTTTACCGGTACCCTGAGAAATGAACTTATAACGGAGTCCGCTGGCGGTTTTTTCAAAACCCTGCGCCAGTTCTCCCATTAATTCTTCCTGTTGTCTTTTTGCCGCGGCCT
>JBEPWW010000029.1:0-9150 GCA_041642215.1 Salinimicrobium sp.
GGAGGCACTGACCGTTACATGACTTCTTACGGGGTGAATATGGCCATCAATGAAACCAACCCGACCATCGTGGACATTCGCGCCGAAAAACTGGATATCATGAAAAAATTCATGGACCAGGATTCGGTGATCAGATTGCAATACGCCAGCAAATACGCCAGAACAGCCAATTACTGGAAATACTTCATCGGGCAGACCAAAGGCCTGAAACGCCTGAAAGTTTATGATAAGAAAAAAGAGCTTGAGGAAAAATTCACCCGGTGGGTCAATGCCGATCAGCAACGCAAGGAAAAATACGGGGATGCCCTGAAAGACATTCAAGAGGCATATGAGGAAGTTGAAAAAACCAATCTGGCATACCTGTATTTCCGGGAAGCAATTTACAGTGGTGCCGAGATCATCCGTTTCAGCAGCCGCTTCAGCAAACCGGGCATCATTGGAAGCATAGATGACAGCACGGGAGGCATTGATCAAAAGGCCCACGTTGCGGTTCATCCCATATTTACAGACCTCCTCTAAATTCCCACCCTGTGCGCCTACACCCGGCACAAGAAGGAAGCTTTCTGGCACGAGCTGCCTGATCTGGGCGAGATGTTCAGCTTTTGTAGCCCCTACCACGTACATCAGGTTCTGGCCATTCTTCCAGGATTTGGAGACCTTCAGAACTTTCTTATAAAGTTCCTCCCCATCGATCTTCTGGGTCTGAAAATCGTATGCGCCTTCATTAGAGGTCAGAGCCAGCAAAATGGTATGTTTATCCTCGTAAGCCAGAAAAGGCTCCACCGAATCCTTTCCCATATAGGGGGCCACGGTTACAGCATCAAATCCCATATCCTCGAAAAACGCACGGGCATACATGCCCGAGGTATTCCCAATATCCCCTCTTTTAGCATCGGCAATGGTAAAGAGATCGGGATGATTCTGATTGAGATAATCTATGGTCCTCTCCAGTGCCTGCAGCCCTTTGACCCCATACGCTTCGTAAAAGGCCAGATTGGGCTTATAGGCCACTACCAGGTGATGGGTGGCATCAATGATGGCTTTATTAAACGCGAAAATCGGATCCTCTTCTTTTAATAAATGCTGCGGCACCTTTTCCAGGTCCACATCAAGGCCGATGCAAAGGAAAGATCTTTTTTTCCTTATTTGTTCTACAAGGTGGCGGGTGGTCATAGTTGCGTAGTTATCAATAAAAAAGCTGCCGGAAGATCGCGGCAGCTTTTGGTTGTGGGTTTAGAATATATCTGAATTCTCTTTTAATTTCTCTGTGTTCTCCACCAGCTGGAGTTCGTCAATAATGCGCTGGATATCCCCGTTTATTATATTCGAAAGATCATAGAGGGTCAAGCCGATCCTGTGATCGGTCACCCTTCCCTGCGCATAATTATAGGTTCTGATCTTCGCACTGCGGTCACCGCTGGAAACCATCGAATTTCTTTTCGCGGCATCAGCTTCCATTTTCTTTGCCAGTTCCTGCTCGTATAGACGGGAACGCAGCACCCTAAATGCTTTATCCTTGTTCTTGTGCTGGGATTTCTGATCCTGGCATTGCGCCACCAGCCCTGTGGGAATATGGGTCAAACGCACTGCGGAATAGGTTGTATTCACCGATTGTCCCCCCGGTCCTGAAGAACAGAAGTAATCGATTCGAACATCCTTTGGATCGATCTCCACATCAAATTCCTCTGCTTCGGGTAGCACCATTACGGTCGCGGCAGAAGTATGCACCCTCCCCTGGGTTTCGGTTTGCGGCACCCGCTGTACACGGTGCACCCCCGCTTCGAATTTAAGCGTGCCGTAAACGTCCTCACCGGTCACATCAAAAATGATCTCCTTAAAACCACCACTGGTCCCTTCACTAAAGTCCACAATGTTGTGCTTCCAGCCTTTGCTCTCAATATACTTGGTATACATGCGGTACAGGTCGCCGGCAAAGATACTCGCCTCGTCCCCACCGGTTCCTGCCCTGATCTCCATCACCACATTTTTCGCGTCTTCGGGATCTTTTGGTACCAGCATCATCCTTATCTTCTCCTCCAAAGCAGGTAATTCCTCCTTCGCCTCTTCCAGCTGCATCTTGGCCATCTCAGTCATTTCAGCATCACTGCCGTCTGCAATGATCTCTTCTGCTTCTGAAATGTTCTGAAGAAGGCTCATGTATTTTTCCCGCTCTTCCATTAGAGCCTTCAGGTCTTTGTATTCCTTGTTCAGCTCTATATAACGTTTTTGATCAGCAATCACATCCGGCTGAATGATAAGATCATTTACCTCATCGAACCGCTGCTTCACAATATTCAGTTTCTCAATCATAACATTTGCTATAAGCGACAAATTTACGATAATTTGTGTGGATAAAAATTATCCGTTTTTCAATTCTGAAAAATTTTGGATCTTTTTTAGTATGTTTATACGATGCTGTCCACACTCAAACTGGCATTTTCTTTTTACCTGAAATTCCTTTGGATCTCTGTCTTAATCAACATCCTGTTCCTGGTCTTTGGAATAGCATTCCCCGTAGCCATTTTTTATAAGCTTATCCTGTCCCTGCTTGTTCTCTGGACCTACAAAATAGTTGGGAAAGGGGAAAAACTGATCTTTTATCAAAACCTGAAATTGAGCAGCTCCATGCTTTTCGGCATCAGTTTCTTTTTTGATACTTTTCTGCTTATTATAATGTACCTAATTAGGTGGAACTTCCTATGACTTTTGAAATAGACAACATAGAACTTTCCATTGACGGCATACCGGTCCTAAACGGAATCTATCTCCATTCTAAAATTGGGAAGATCACCGGGATATTGGGTTCCAATGGCACCGGAAAGAGCAGCCTGTTAAAGATCCTTTTCGGAAGTCTTCAACCGCAAAACAAGCTTTTAAGGATCGACAAAAAAGCCTATTTAAAACCACTTTTTCAAAGCGGACTGGTAAAATACCTTCCCCAGCATGCTCTGATCCCAAAAGCTATGTTGATGGGAAAAGCATTCCATCTTTACCGGGTGGACTGGTTAAATTTCACCTCACACTTTCCGGAATTTTCAAAGCACAAAAATGCCCGCGCAGATGAATTGTCTGGCGGTGAGATAAGGGTGGTTGAAATATATTTAAGCCTTAAAAGCGAATCCAAACTGGTGATGCTTGACGAACCGTTTTCTCATATAGCCCCGCTGTTTATGGCTGAGCTAAAACAGCTCCTGAACGGGGAAAAGAAAGAAAAAGCCATCATACTTACAGATCATATGTACCGTCCCGTGATCGAACTCGCAGATGAACTTTACCTCTTGAAAAATGGCTGCACGAAACGCATTACCGATCTGCAGGACCTGGAAAGCTACCGCTACCTCAACCCGGATACTTTGTAAATGGCACAAAAAGAAAAAATAGGACTTGGAGGAGGCTGCCACTGGTGTACAGAAGCAGTTTTCCAGGCAGTTGAGGGGGTGACTATCGTGGAGCAGGGATATATAGCCTCTGAAGGGGAAGCTTCAGAATTTTCTGAAGCCGTCATCGTGCATTTTGATCCAAAAATGGTAGATATTGAAAGACTTCTGGAAATCCATCTTCACACGCACAGTTCCACATCCAATCATTCCTTCAGGAATAAATACAGAAGCGCAGTTTATTTTTTCTCTTCTGAAGATGAAAAGGACCTGAAGAAAATTCTAGAAAAACTGCAACAGGATTTTGAAAAACTACTAATAACCGAAGTGCTGCCATTCAGGGAATTCAAACCTTCCCGGGAATCTATTCAGAATTACTACAAGAAAAATCCCGATGCTCCTTTTTGTAAAAGATATATTAAGCCGAAGTTGAAAAAATTAGCTGTTATTTCACGCAGAGGGCGCAAATATTCTCCGCTAAATTCGCAAAGAAAAAGTAACTTTAAGAGATGACAGAAAATGAAATCTCATATAAAATAATTGGTTGTTCAATGGAACTTCACCGTAAAATTGGCCCAGGACTTTTAGAATCTGCTCATGAAAATGCTTTAGCCTACGAATTAAAAAATATCGGTCTTCTTGTACAACAACAATTGGCAATGCCTTTTGTATATAAGGAAATTAAGATGGATGTCGGGTACAGAATTGACCTTCCTGTAGAGAACAAAGTCATTGTTGAGGTGAAATCTTTAGAAACTCTTGCTCCTGTTCATTTCTCGCAATTGCTCACTTATCTAAAACTATCAGAAAAGAAGCTGGGGCTTTTGATCAACTTTAACTGCAAAATTCTCAAAGGAGGTGTTCACAGAATTGTGAACAATCTATAAATTTCTGCGGCCTCTGCGCACGTTCTTTGCGCTCTCTGCGTGAAAATTTTCATTAATTGATTCTCATCGTGCTGTAAATTTTAAGCTCCTTTGCATTGTGTGAAATGCGCCTCTTCTAAGAGTATTCAAACTCCCCCAATTCACTCTTGATCGTCAGCTTTTTCTCGTCTGCAGCTTCTACCCTGCCTATGATCTTCGCATCCACATTGAAGGATTTTGAAATAGCAACAAGATCATCTGCAATTCTCTCGTCAACGTAGAGTTCCATGCGGTGCCCCATGTTGAATACCTGGTACATCTCTTTCCAGTCAGTTCCGCTTTCCTCCCGGATAAGCCTGAATAATGGAGGCACCTCGAACATGTTGTCCTTAACCACGTGCACATCCTCCACGAAATGCAGGACCTTGGTCTGTGCGCCGCCGCTACAGTGAACCATGCCATGAATGTCTTTGTTGGAATATTTCTCCAGGATCTTTTTGATCACCGGGGCATAGGTACGGGTTGGTGAAAGGACCAGTTTACCTGCATCCAGCGGGCTTCCCTCAACAGGATCGGTCAGGGATTTAGAACCTCCATAGATAAGTTCATTGGGAATGGAAGGATCGAAACTTTCCGGATATTTAACCGCAAGGTAATTACTAAATACGTCATGCCGGGCAGAGGTAAGCCCATTACTCCCCATACCGCCGTTGTATTCGTTTTCATAGCTCGCCTGCCCGAAAGACGACAGACCCACGATCACATTGCCGGGTTTAATATTCGCATTATCTATTACATCGCTTCGTTTCATGCGGGCAGTAACGGTAGAATCCACGATAATGGTTCGCACCAGGTCACCCACATCTGCCGTTTCACCCCCTGTGGAATGAATCGTTATGCCAAACTTTTTAAGGGCAGCCAGCAACTCCTCAGTGCCGTTAATGATGGCTGATATCACATCCCCCGGCACCAGGTTCTTGTTTCTTCCAATAGTAGACGAAAGCATGATGTTATCCACGGCACCCACGCACAGCAGGTCATCAATATTCATAATAAGTGCATCCTGGGCAATACCTTTCCAGACCGAGAGGTCCCCGGTTTCTTTCCAGTACAAATAAGCCAGGGAGGATTTGGTCCCCGCACCGTCTGCATGCATGATGAGACAGTACTCCTCATTCCCGGTGAGATGATCGGGCACGATCTTACAAAATGCCTTTGGGAACAAGCCTTTATCTACATTTTTTATCGCGTTATGAACATCTTCTTTCCCTGCAGATACGCCTCTGCCCGCATATCTTTTACTAATTTCCTTACTCATGGCGGTGTGTTTATGAGCCCAAAGATAATGAGATTTCATTTTTTAACCTTTATCTCCGGGACTAATTTAGAGGAATAGAAAAAGCCATGCCTTCCGGGAAGAACATGGCTTTAGAATCATTCTACTCGGGGATTATCTTGTAAAGAGCAATTCCCGGTACTTGGTTAGTGGCCAGATCTCGTCATCGATCACCAGCTCCAGTTTATCGCAATGGTAGCGTATGGTCTCGAAAAATGGTTTTACCTCATCACAATAAGCAAAGGCTTTTTCCTCTGTATCCTCCACTTTATTCGCCTTTTTACGGGCCTCGATCATATCTGTAATCCCAGAATTGATCTTTTCAATATGACGGGAGATCTCTTCCAGGATCCCAAGCTGCTCTCTGGAGTAGGTTTTGAAATCATCTCCATAGATCTCCTTGAGTCCCCTCACATTTTTGATAAGGATATTCTGATATCTAATGGCAGTGGGGATCACGTGGTTTCGGGCAATATCCCCCAGGATCCGGCTTTCGATCTGTATCCGCATGATATACTCCTCCAGCTCGATCTCGTGCCGGGCTTCCACCTCCACACGATTCATGACCTTCATCTCTTCAAACAAATTCACTGTTTCCTTGGAGATCATCGCTTTTAATGCCTCAGGGGTATTCCTGTTGTTGCTCAGACCTCTTTTCTCGGCTTCTTTCTCCCAGGCTTCGGAATAACCATCCCCTTCAAACCTGATCTTTTTGGAATTTTTGATGTATTCCCGCAGGACATTGAAAATAGCATCATCCTTTTTCATTTTTTTACCCTTAGTCAGGGCATCCACTTCTTTTTTAAATTCCCGAAGCTGTTTTGCCACGATGGTGTTCAGCACCGTCATTGGTTGCGCACAATTGGCCGTAGAACCAACCGCCCTAAACTCGAATTTGTTACCCGTAAAGGCAAAAGAGGAAGTTCTGTTACGGTCTGTATTATCCAGGAGGATCTCCGGGATCTTCCCGACCACATTCAGTTTCAGCTCGGTTTTTTCCTGAGGGGAAAGCTTTCCGTCGGTGACTTTCTCCAGCTCATCCAGCACCGCTGTTAGCTGCGAACCTATAAAAGTGGAAATGATCGCCGGCGGCGCCTCGTTGGCACCCAGTCGATGATCATTGGAAGCGCTGGCTATGGTCGCCCTAAGCAATTCCTCATGATCATAGACCGCTTTGATCGTATTGATGAAAAAGGTAAGGAACTGCAGGTTTTTCATGGGGGTCGAGCCAGGTCCCAGCAAGTTGATCCCGGTGTCTGTACTTAAAGACCAGTTATTGTGTTTCCCACTCCCATTGATACCTTTAAAGGGCTTTTCATGAAAAAGCACTACGAAATTGTGTCTTTGGGCTATACGCTGCATGATATCCATCAACAGGGAGTTGTGGTCCACCGCGAGGTTGGCTTCTTCAAAAATTGGAGCCAGCTCAAATTGATTGGGAGCCACTTCATTATGACGTGTTTTGGCCGGGATTCCCAGCAACATGCATTCTTTCTCGAGTTCTCTCATGAAGGACAGGATCCTTGGAGGGATAGAACCAAAGTAATGGTCATCCAGCTGCTGTCCCTTTGCGGGGGCATGGCCCAGCAGGGTCCTTCCAGCCAATTTGATATCGGGACGGGATTCGGCCAGCGCAAGGTCGATCAAGAAGTATTCCTGTTCCCAACCCAGGGTAGCCTGTACCTTATTCACATTCTTATCAAAATATTTTGCCACATCTGTCGCTGCCTCGTCAATAGCATGCAGTGCTCTTAAAAGGGGCGTCTTAAAATCAAGGGCATCCCCGGTATAGGAAACAAATACACTGGGTATACATAAGGTAGTTCCATATATAAATGCCGGCGATGTAGGGTCCCATGCCGTGTATCCTCTGGCCTCAAAGGTATTCCTGATCCCCCCGTGCGGAAAACTGGAAGCGTCCGGCTCCTGTTGAACCAGCTGTCCTCCACCAAATTTCTCGATGGCCAGACCATCCCCGATGGTTTCGAAAAAGGCATCATGTTTTTCGGCTGTAGTACCGGTAAGGGGTTGAAACCAGTGGGTGTAATGGGTTGCTCCTTTGGAAATGGCCCATTCTTTCATCCCGGTAGAGATATGATCGGCAATGGTGCGATCGATCTTTTTTCCGGTAGCATTCGCTTCCATCACACTTTGAAAGGCTTCCTTTGTAAGGAACTGTCGCATTACACTTTCAGAAAAGACATTACGCCCAAACATCTCTGAACGGCGCTCTGAATCGTCTATTTCAATAGGTTTTCGGTTAAGGGTTTCTTTTAAGGCTTGAAATCGTAAAGTTGCCATTGTGCTGTGTTGTTTTATATTAACAGCGCAAAAGTACATTTTTTTAAATAACCCCTCCCAACAATATAGGGTAGTTTATAAAAATTTTAATCTTTTTAAGATCCACCCCCTATTTTTTAACCCTTACACAAAAGCCAAGCCAACAAAAACTACATAACCTACAAATAACACCAAACCTTTGATCCTGCCCATGGAGAATTTTTGTGGCAAGAAAGCCATGGGCAGGATGATAAACGCGTAGGCCAGCATCCAAAAGATATCACTGCTAAGTATCTCTCCCGATTTTACGGGGATAGGCTGGATGAGAGAGGTGATGCCCAGCACCGAGGCTATATTAAAGATATTGGATCCCAGGAGATTTCCCAGAGAGAGGGCTTTTTCCTTCTTTAGGGCTGCAATGACAGAAGCAGCCAGTTCGGGCACACTGGTACCTATAGCGATCATGGTGACCGAAATAACCCGTTCACTTACCCCCAGGGTCGTAGCGAGATCCACCGCCCCACTTACCAGTAGTTCAGAGCCACCCCATAATGCCACACCACCAATCACAAGCCAAAATATCATTTTAAAGTTAGAGGTTCTTTTAAGGGCGGGATCCACTTCCTCCAGATTCGTTTCCGGCTGCTTGCGGGCCCTTCTTATGAGCAGGAAGAGATAAAGGATGATCCCTGCCAATAGCAAGCCCCCTTCTATGCGGGTAAGCACTTCTTCTGTAGACAGGAAAAGGTATAAAAACCCGGAAAAGAGCATCATGACCGGCCAGTTAAATTTATAGAAATCCCGGTCTATAATAAGGGGGGTGATGATGGCAGTGATTCCCAGCACAAGGCCTATATTGGCAATATTGGAGCCAATGACGTTCCCCAGGGAGATATCTGAAAAACCGTTAAGGGCTGCCTGCAGGCTTACCAGCAGTTCTGGTGCTGAAGTAGCGAAGGAGACGACAGTCAACCCAATGACCATTTTAGAAAGGTTCATTTTAAAGGAAATGGCCACAGAGGACCTAACCAGGAATTCCCCCCCTACTACCAGAAACAAAAAACCAAGAAATATGTAAACTATGCTCATCATTATTTTTTTGCGAAGATAATGGTTTATATAAGTCGGATGTTTCCACCAGAATTCAAGTTTATAAAAAAAACCCCGGAGCCCGGCCAGCACCTCATGCACTTAACTGATATTTAAGAAAGATCACCGATTAGTTTTTATACCATTTAAAATATAGAAAAATGGCATCTCTTTGAATACAGCTAACCCATCACAGGGAAAT
>JBEPWW010000029.1:9160-13509 GCA_041642215.1 Salinimicrobium sp.
CAGGATTCATTCTAAGATCAAAAAAAAAATTTTACCCAGTTTTTCCAAAAAACAGCTGGACCTTGCCAAAGCCAGCACATTCCAGAAAGCCATTATTGGCTGGAGGCTTTGGGTCACAAAAAACGCTTTGTAGATGCCAGCCCGGCCCGGGGGATCATTAATACGTAAATAGAGAAAATACCTTGTATGACTGCAAACGCTCACGGCCTTTGAGGAAGGCAAGGTCCATTAGAAAGTTGCACTGTACGATCTCGCCCCCCAGTTTTTCCACAAGCTTACAGGCTGCAGCCGCGGTACCACCCGTGGCCAGCACATCATCATGAATAAGGACCCTCTCCCCGGGCTTAATGGCGTCGCTATGGATCTCCAGGGTATCTTTACCATATTCAAGCTCATAGCTTTCCCTGAACGTATCATAAGGAAGTTTACCGGGTTTTCGAATGGGAACAAAGCCTGCATCCAAATGTGCGGCAAGCAAGGTCGCGAAAAAGAAACCTCTTGATTCTATCCCCACCACCTTATCTACCTTTGCCCCTTCCAAAAAAGCAAGTAATGCCTGGGTGGCCTGTCGCGATGCTTCAGGATTTTGCAGGAGTGGCGTAATATCCTTATACACGATCCCGGGCTTTGGAAAATCCTTTATATCCCGAATATAATCTTCCAGATGCAGCATATGACTTATTTTTCTGCTGCTAAAATAACCCAATTTTAAAGAAACAGCTTCTGCCCGGAATGAAAAGATTTAAGAATACCTTGCCGCAATCACCACAGGTTTAATAGAAAAACAACAAAGCTTTACCACTCATTTAACTCCCTATTCTATTGTTAATCAATATTTTAGATGTAAACAAAAAATTATAGGAAAATGAAAAATTTGAAAGATTTATTTGAACACGAACTTAAGGATCTGTACAGCGCAGAAAAACAGCTCATAGAAGCCTTACCCAAGATGAAGGAACATGCGAGCAACGAAAAATTAAAAAAAGCATTTGAAGACCATCTTAAAGAGACAGAGGGTCATAAAAAAAGACTGGAAGAAGTGGCTGATATGTTAGGAATAAAACCTGATGGGGAAGAATGCAAAGCCATGAAAGGCCTGGTGAACGAAGCAGAATCCTTTCTAAAGGAAGACGCAGAGAAAGATGTTCGGGATGCCGGTCTAATTGCTGAGGCACAGCGGGTAGAACACTATGAAATATCCGGCTATGGTACAGCAGTTCGATATGCGCAGGAATTAGGGCATAATGACGTTGCCTCCAAACTGCAACAAACCCTTGATGAGGAATATAAAGCCGACAGGCTGCTTAACGATCTGGCAGAGAATCGAATAAATCGCGAAGCTAAATAAAAAGATTCCGGGTGCACGAAACCATTTTTCTGTTCATCCGGATATTTTGTCGTTCATAGAATGATCCCAAATTAGGATTGTTTATAAAAAGGCTGTATCAATACAGCCTTTTTATATCACTTTTTACCTGAAACAGGAAATTTACACCCCCTCCCAAATATTTGTTAACTCGCTGATTTTAACTATTGTTAGAGGGGGTATTTCGTACATTTGCAGCAATCCTTCAGAAAGTGTTTCTGTTTTAAATTTACCAAAGATGAATGATCGGTTTAAATGGGCGAAATTACTTAATCGGCTTTTGCACGACAACTTCCACGTGGCCAGGTGTTATCGTAAAACTGCAGAAGCAGTCCCTGATTTTTCTTTAAAGAATCATTTTCAGAAAAGAGCCTCCAGGAGATCTCAATTTGCCATAGAACTCGACCAGGAGATCACTTTTTTGGGAGGGCAGCCCAGTGTTCATGACATATATCCCATATCAAAGAAACCTTTTATCGTTACTGGAGCATCTGCTTGTAAATTGATCAAGAAATGTATCAAATTGAACAGGAACAGCATAAAGGATTATCAAAAAGCCATCTCTGAAGTAAATGAAGGTTCCTCCCGGGAGATCCTTTTCAGGCATCGGTCAAAAATTACGGAGGGACTTGAGGAGCTCAAAACCCTGCAATCCCTTTTAAAAGACCTGCGAGAGGAAGAACAGCAGGGGGACCTCCTAAAAAGGATCCAGTAAATATATGCAGGGTTACTTACAGAAACCCTTGTTTTCTATTGCTGTGCCTTTTCAGAAAAGGGCATTTAATTCCCTTATCCAAAACCAACTGCTCACAGTCAAAAAACCCTTTTCTACTCGCCACGAAACCCGCACAGGTTGATTTCTCACCAATTCCCTGTTTTGCATCCCACCCGCTTTAGTTTCATTTTATTTATCTTGCTCCAAAATTACTGGGGGAAGGTGAAAAACCTTTCCGCTTCTCATAAACCTACAAGAAATGAACAAAAAAGTTATTTTTCTTTTAATGGCTTGCTTAAGCCTGCAACTATCTTTTGCCCAATCGTCTGATCTTAGTGTAGAAAAGATCATGCAAGATCCGGCCTGGCTGGGCACCTTCCCATCTAATGTGCACTGGGGGGAACACGGGGAACGGATCTACTTCAACTATAATTTACAGAATGATCCCGAAGATTCCCTGTATATGATCTCCCTGGATGACCGGGATGAAATTAAAAAAGTCCACTGGAAAGAGCAGCGTGGTCTTATCCCTTCCCGGGGAGCCTATAATTCTGCCAGGACGAAAAAAGTATATACCAGGAACGGCAGGTTGTTCCTGTATGATCTTAAAAAGAAACAGGAACAGGAACTATTACAGCTGGGAAGCGGGATCAATGATGCCAAATTCCTGGCCAATGAAAACCTGATTTCTTTTATATTTGACAATAACGCCTACACATTCGATCTCAAGGAAGGTTCATTACGACAGCTTACCCAAATTCGTTCGGGCAGGGAAAAAAACGGAAAAGAGGCTGAACTTCCGGAACAGAAACAATGGCTGGAAAAGGAGAACCTGGGACTGCTTGAGGTAGTGCGGGAACGCAAGGAAAAGAAGGAGGAGTCTGCGAATTATCGAAAAATGACCAGCACACCAGAGCCCTTTACTTTTTATTCAGGTAAAAAGAGGGTGTCAAACCTCACAGTCTCACCTGCTGCAGATTTTGTGGCCTTTCAATTGATCACCCGTCCTGAAAATGACCGCACAGATGTTCCTGATTATGTAGATGCCTCAGGATTCACCGTAAACCTGCCGGCTAGAAGCAAGGTAGGAAGCGAACAATCAAAAGTGGAACTCGCGATCTATAACCTGGCTAAAGACACGGTCTATCTGGTAAAGACAGCAGGGCTTCCCGGAATTACTGACCTGCCTGACTACATAAGCGATTATCCCGACAGGGAATGGAAAGAAGAGGAACGGGAAGTGATCCTTAGCGCACCTACTTTCTCATCAAACGGAAAGCACGCGATTGTCAACGTTCGCTCCCATGATAACAAAGACCGGTGGATCGCACAAGTGGATCTTAAAACAGGAGATCTAAGGAGCTTGGACAGACAGCGGGATGAGGCCTGGATAGCCGGACCCGGGATTGGATACAGCTTTGGCGGAGGAACACTGGGCTGGTTGCCGGACAACCGCCATATTTATTTCCAGAGTGAAGAAAGCGGATATTCACATCTTTACTTACTGGATATCACTTCCGGAAACAAGAAACAGCTTACCTCGGGGAAGTTTGAGGTTTTCGATCCTTTTTTATCCAACAACAAAAAGCACTGGTATCTCACCACTTCCCGGGAGCATGCAGGAGAAAGGCACTTCTACAAAATGCCACTTATGGGAGGTGCTATGGAAAAACTAACCAGCATGACCGGGAATAACGATGTATCCCTTTCCCCGGATGAAAAATATATAGCCATTCTCCATTCCTATAGCAATAAGCCCTGGGAGCTGTATTTAAAAAAGAACTCAGCCAGAGCCAATGCCGAACAATTAACCTCAGGGCAGTCTGAAGAATTCAGGAGTTATGACTGGAGAGATCCGGAGCTGGTACAGTTCGAGGCCGCCGATGGGGCGATGGTACCTGCACGGCTCTACAAGCCCGAAGAAAGTGCAAAGAACGGGGCAGCCGTTATCTTTGTACACGGCGCAGGTTATCTTCAAAATGCCCATAAGTGGTGGTCGAGTTATTTTAGGGAATATATGTTCCACAACCTGTTAACAGATCTGGGCTATACTGTCCTTGACATAGATTATCGCGGCAGTGCGGGATATGGACGGGACTGGAGAACCGGGATATACAGGCACATGGGCGGGAAGGATCTCTCTGACCAGGTGGATGGAGCGCAGTACCTAATTGCCCAGCATGGAGTAAATGAAGATAAGATAGGGATCTATGGAGGAAGCTACGGTGGCTTTATTACCCTTATGGCCCTTTTTACAGAAGCAGACAC
>JBEPWW010000030.1:0-12827 GCA_041642215.1 Salinimicrobium sp.
TTTAAAGCAGAGATCATTACCGCCGATTATAACAGGAAAACCTACGGGGTTAAAATCGGAGCCAATGTATATGAGGTTTCAATTGCCAATGAACTGGATCTTCTTATTGAAGATATGGGACTTTCCCTGGGGACTGCCAGGCTCGTGAATGATATCAAGGCCCCTATGCCTGGCCTTATTCTGGATGTGCAGGTACAGGAAGGGCAGACGGTAAAGGAAGGGGATTATCTATTGGTCCTGGAAGCCATGAAAATGGAAAATACCCTTACGGCCCCACGGGATGGAGTGGTCAAATCCATTTCTGCCGTGAAAGGACAGTCTGTAGATAAAAATCAGTTACTGATAGAAATGGAATAAGCCTTTCCGGCCCAAGGGCAAACCAAATAAGGTTAAAAAAAAGCATTTTCAAAAAAATTTAGAAATGGGCTCCCTGGAGCACATCCTAATCAAACAAAAGATGAAAAAAATACTGGTAGCCAATCGTGGTGAAATTGCACTTCGGGTAATGAAAACAGCCCGCCGAATGGGAATCAAGACAGTTGCGGTGTTTTCAACTGCCGACCGGAACTCCCCTCACGTAAAATACGCAGACGAGGCTGTGCTGATAGGGGAAGCCCCGTCTAATCAGTCCTACCTTAGAGGAGACAGGATAATAGAAGTTGCCCGCGAATTAGGGGCAGACGGGATCCACCCCGGATACGGTTTTTTAAGTGAAAACGCAGGTTTTGCAGAAAAAGTTGAACAGAATGGGATCACATGGATAGGGCCGGGATCAAAGGCTATAAAAATCATGGGGAGCAAACTTGCAGCCAAGGAGGCGGTAAAAGCTTATGACATTCCCATGGTCCCCGGGACCGATGAGGCCATTACCGATGCGGAAGAAGCAAAAGAAATTGCCAGGGAAATAGGATTCCCCATCCTTATAAAGGCTTCTGCAGGAGGTGGGGGAAAAGGAATGCGTATCGTGGAGCGGGAAAAAGATCTGGCTGACCAGATGCAGCGGGCGATCAGTGAAGCCGAATCTGCTTTTGGGGATGGCTCTGTTTTCATCGAGAAGTACATAGGTTCTCCACGCCATATTGAGATCCAGGTATTAGCAGACACCCACGGCAACATTCTTCACCTTTTTGAGCGGGAATGCAGTATACAGCGGCGTCACCAGAAGGTGGTGGAAGAAGCCCCTTCTGTGATCCTCAGTGAGGAGATTCGTAAAGAAATGGGCGAAGCTGCCGTTCGGGTTGCCAGGTCCTGTGATTATGTTGGCGCAGGGACGGTTGAATTTTTGATGGACGAGAACCGAAAATTTTATTTCCTGGAGATGAATACCCGTTTGCAGGTCGAACATCCAGTGACCGAACTGATCACCGGGGTAGACCTGGTAGAACAACAAATAAAGGTGGCCAGGGGAGAAAAACTGGAGTTTTCCCAGGAGGATCTGAAGATCAACGGTCATGCGGTGGAATTAAGGGTGTATGCCGAAGATCCCCTGGATGATTTCATGCCCAGCGTAGGAAAGCTGGAGCGCTACAGGGGACCTGTAGGGGAAGGGATCCGCCTTGACGATGGCTTTGAAGAAGGAATGGAGATCCCTATTTTCTACGATCCCATGCTGGCAAAGTTAATCACCTACGGGAAGACCAGGGAAGAAGCCATTCAATTAATGTTGAAGGCTATCGAGAACTATGAGGTAAAAGGAGCCAGCACCACTCTGCCTTTTGGGAAATTTGTCTTTGAACATGAAGCTTTCCGCAGTGGAAATTTCGACACCCATTTTGTTAAACAGTATTATTCAGCAGAGAAACTTAAGGAAGAGATAGAGGAAGAAGCAAAGCTGGCCGGCTTAGTGGCTTTAAAAAGATACCTGGAAGATAAACGGCTGTTGCGATTACCCGTCAAATAACCTTCCCGGCTTCTATTAACCCTTTAGAATTTACCTTCAGAATTTCAAAATTATGAGTGATAATACCGATAAATTAAAAGATAAAATGGCCGAGGCCCTGCTTGGGGGTGGCCAAAAAAGAATTGCCAAACAACACGAAAAGAAAAAGCTAACGGCCCGGGAACGTGTTGATTATCTGCTGGATGAGGGTTCTTTCGAAGAAATAGGTATCCTCGTCACCCATCGTACAACCGACTTTGGTATGGATAAGCAATTGTATTATGGAGATGGTGTGGTAACGGGCTATGGAACGGTTAACGACCGCCTGGTGTATGTCTTTGCACAGGATTTTACTGTTTTCGGCGGCTCTCTGTCTGAAACCCATGCAGAGAAGATCTGTAAGGTGATGGACCATGCGATGAAAGTGGGAGCACCTATTATTGGACTGAATGATTCAGGTGGGGCCAGAATACAGGAAGGGGTGCGCTCTTTGGGTGGTTATGCCGATATTTTCTATCGCAACGTGCAGGCATCCGGAGTGATCCCACAGATATCAGCCATTATGGGACCCTGCGCGGGAGGGGCGGTTTATTCCCCTGCTATGACAGATTTCACACTTATGGTACAGGATACGAGCTATATGTTCGTAACCGGGCCTAATGTGGTGAAGACGGTTACCAATGAAGAGGTCACTTCTGAAGAACTGGGAGGAGCCAGTACGCATTCTACCAAATCGGGAGTTACCCATATTACTTCTTTCAGTGATATTGCCTGTCTTGAAGAGATCAAGACCCTGCTAAGTTACATGCCGCAAAACAACAAGGAAACTCCCGAAAAACTTCCTTATGAACTGGGAGATGAGGTGCGGGAGTCCCTGGAGGGGATCGTGCCCGATAGCTCCAGTAAACCCTATGATATGCACGAGGTGATCCAGGGGATCATTGATGAGGATTCTTTTTTTGAGATCCATAAAGATTATGCTGAGAATATCATTGTAGGATTTGCCAGGCTGGGGGGAAGGAGCATTGGGATCGTAGCGAACCAGCCTATGAGCCTGGCAGGGGTGCTGGATGTGAATTCTTCCAAGAAAGCGGCCCGGTTTACACGTTTCTGTGATTGTTTCAATATTCCTTTGCTGGTACTGGTAGATGTTCCCGGCTTTCTACCCGGAACCGATCAGGAATGGAACGGAATCATCCTGCATGGTGCCAAATTATTGTATGCCCTGAGTGAGGCTACGGTGCCACGGGTAACCGTGATCACCAGGAAAGCCTATGGAGGGGCTTACGATGTGATGAATTCCAAGCACATTGGCGCAGATTTAAACTTTGCCTGGCCAACTGCTGAAATCGCGGTGATGGGCGCAAAAGGTGCCAGTGAGATCATCTTTAGAAAAGAGATACAGGAGGCAGAGGATCCTGAGGTGAAACTTTCGGAAAAGGAAGCGGAATATGCAGAGAAATTTGCCAATCCGTTCAAGGCAGCTCAGCGCGGCTTCATCGATGAGGTGATCATGCCAAAGGATACCCGTCGCAAACTGTTGAAAGCCTTTAGTATGCTGGAAAATAAGCAGGTGCTCCGTATAGACAGGAAGCACGGAAATATCCCGTTGTAGATCTGGGATCACATGAACAAAAATAGAGGTGGAATGGGTTTTCAAAAGATCGTGTGCGTAGACCACACGAAACTGCAGGATTGGGCATTGGAGGAATTACAGCAGCTTAGCAAGGAACCCCTTAAGGTCTATGACGACTACCCCCAATCACAAAAAGAGATCCTTTCCCGAATGAAAGATGCCGATGCCGTCCTGGTATCCTGGCGTACCCAACTGGATGAAGAGATCATTGCAGCCTGTCCCCACCTGGAATATATTGGGATGGCCTGCAGTTTATATGATGATGCCTCAGCCAATGTGGCCGTTCATTATGCCCGGGGCAGAGGCATAACGGTTACAGGGATCAGGGATTATGGAGATCCCGGGGTAGCCGAATTCATCATTTCAGAACTGATAAGATTGCTGCACGGGTTGGGAGATGAACAGTGGCGGGACATGCCTGTAGAGCTGACACGTAAGAAAATTGGAATCATAGGCCTTGGCACTACGGGACAGCTGCTGGCTGAATGCCTTTTGCCTTTTGGGGCAGATCTGTATTACTACAGCCGTACCCGTAAAAATTACTGGGAGGAAAGAGGCCTTACCTATCTGGACCTTAAGGAACTTCTGGAAACCGTGGATATCATTTCATTTCACCTCCCTAAAAATACCAGGCTCCTGGGGCAGGAAGAATTTGACCTTTTTGGAAAGGGAAAGATTTTGGTCAATACCTCCCTCGGTCTGCCTTTTGAAGAACATGCTTTTCACGACTGGAGAAAGAAGACGGGGAATTTTGCCATTTTCGACGGGGATGGTAAAAAAGAACTACGGGCAGGTACAGAAAATTCACCCCGTATCATAACCACCGAAAAAAGTGCCGGCTGGTCTGCAGAAACTGAAAAGCGGCTATCAGAAAAAGTATTGCAAAATCTTAGGGACTATCAAAATACTACTTCGGGATGATTTTAATAGCCGGAGGAGGGGGATCAATTCCGGCTATTGAGATCAAAGGTTTTCTACAGAAGTAATATAACCGTCCTGTGCACTTATCACAGAAAGTTCATAGATCTTTCCCAGTCTCCAGGAAGGGCCAGTAAGTTCCTGGTTTTCGAGCTTCATAAGCAGGATAGCATTGAGTTCCTGGTTGGAAGAGGCAATCTGTAACTCCTGTATCCTGTTTTCCTCAGAAATCGAGAAAAAGACGGTTACTGCAAATCCTTCTTCAGGCTCACATAGGGATTGCTCCATGATAATTTCGATCTCGTGGGATACAGCGTTTACATCGATGAACCTGACGGGAGAATTTCCATACATAGCGGCTGACACTGATACCGCGAATCCTACTAAAAATAATTTCAACTTTTTCATGACCATTCAGTTTAAGTTAATGATTTCATCCTGATGGAAAACCTGCCTGTTTGATGTATTAAATAGACGCGCTGAAGATGAAGGTGTTACAGTAGGAATTCAGTTTTAACTTAAACGTATGAAAGGTCTTACGGAAGCCTGAAGCGAAGGTTCTTATCGTGATCGTGTTCGGGTAACCTTAGATCACATCTTTATCTGTGCCGGTCCCGGTGGAGATATAAAAAGAAGGTAACGAAATATGATAGCGTACTACCACCAGCCTGATAATAATGACCGTAAGGGAAGTCACTATGTAGATCACATCTGTATTTACGCCCAAATCATAAAGAATGACAAAAGACAGCCCTCCCAGGATACAGGCAGTGGCGTAGATCTCTTTTCTGAAGATCACCGGGATCTCATTACACAATATATCCCTTATGACTCCTCCAAAGGTTCCCGTCATGGCTCCCAGGGCAACAGAAATGATGGGGCTGAGGTTATTTTGCACTCCCATTTCCACCCCGGTGATGGTAAAGACGCCCAATCCTATGGTGTCGAAAAGGAACAGGGATTTCTTAAGATAATCAAGTTTTTTACGGAATATGATGGCGATAATGGTGACGAACCCAATGAAGTATATATAGATGGTATTTTCCATCCAGGTGACAGGGGTACTGCCAATTAGAACATCCCTTATGGTTCCTCCTCCAATAGAAGTGACAAAGGCAATAATGAAGATCCCGAACAGGTCCAGGCGACGGTTCATGGCTGCCAGAGCACCCGAAATCGCAAAAGCAACCGTTCCCAAAAGGTCAAGAATATTAAAAAGGGAAAGCTCTATCATAGAACAAAGGTAGATTTTAAACAGATTTTAGAAAGGAAATAAGGAAATTTTCGTCAAAACCTAAGTAAGATCGGGAAAAGATGAACCTATGGTCATATAACAAATCTTAATAGAAATAGATCGGGGTTCTAGATGAAAGTTGTTATTTTTACAGAACTAAAAGAATATACAATGAGTGATAAACCAGAAAGAATTAAATGCCTGATCATTGGTTCAGGACCTGCGGGATATACCGCTGCAATATATGCTGCCCGTGCAGATATGCACCCTGTGATGTATACGGGGATGGAGCCGGGTGGGCAGTTAACGACTACCACAGAAGTGGATAATTTCCCGGGCTACCCAGACGGGGTGGACGGCCCTGCCATGATGATGGACCTTCAAAAACAAGCCGAAAGGTTTGGGACCGAGGTGCGCGTTGGAATGGTGACCGAAGTAGAATTCAGCAAGGAAATTGGAGGTATCCATAAGGCCTGTATTGACAATTCCAGTTGGGTAGAAGCAGAAACGGTGATCATTTCTACGGGTGCAACAGCGAAATACCTCGGCTTACCCAGTGAACAGAAATTAAGGGGCGGAGGCGTTTCTGCCTGTGCAGTCTGTGACGGTTTCTTTTATAAGAACCAGGAGGTAGCTATCGTTGGTGGAGGAGATACGGCGGCTGAAGAAGCCACGTATCTGTCCAATATATGTTCCAAGGTTACCATGCTTGTGAGAAAAGATGAGATGCGGGCTTCCAAAGCCATGCAGCACAGGGTTAACAATACGAAGAACATTGATCTGCGCTACAATACCGTAGTTGATGAAGTATTAGGAGAGAATGTAGTGGAAGGACTTCGCATGGTTAATAATGTAACCGGTGAGAAAGAAGAAATAAAGATCACCGGACTTTTCATAGCTATTGGTCATAAACCCAATACCGAAATATTCAAAGGTCAGCTGGACATGGATGACACCGGATATTTGATTACCAGAGGGAAATCCACCAAAACCAACATCCCCGGAGTCTTTGCATCGGGTGATGTACAGGATAAGGAGTACAGGCAGGCTGTCACAGCTGCCGGTACAGGCTGTATGGCTGCCCTTGACGCAGAGCGTTACCTGGCGACGGTTGAAAGTGAAAGGGAGGAAGTAACCGCTGAGTAGAAGGTTTCTTCAGGAAAGTCGCCCGGCGATCATAAAAAATAAAAAGAGGCTGTCTAAAAAGCTGCTTAAATCCTCATCTGACTGAAATATGTACAGGATGACGGGATGTTGCTTTTTAAACGGCCTCTTTTGTTAATTTTCTTTTGGACAATAGGTCGTACAATTGTAGGTGATGGAATCCTTAACGGCGATTTCCACCATCTGCATTTTCTCCTCTCTGGCCTCCACTTTCTCCGGCTTTTCCTGGGGTGATAAAAGCAGCGAAAATAAGGTAGATATTAATATTTCTGTTAGTACGCTCATCTCAAAATTGTTTAGGTGTGGCAAATAGGAAACAGAGGGGCTGACCTTCTGTTGACTCCGGGTTCATCACGAGATAAACCCCGGCCATTCAAAGCTATCCCGGGATCGAATCATTCTGATCCTGGTTCTCCTGGTTGTCCCCTGAATCCCAGTCGTTATTTTCCCACTGGTCTGAGGCTTCGTCAGTATCCCAGGGATCTACAGGGCAATCCAGGCATTCGGTCCCGCCCTGGGTGATCTTTAGGTATTTTTCTTCATCTCCGTTTTTCAGAATATCATCGTAGTAACTGCTATTCCTGTGGAAGGAATAGGTGTTATCTGCCGCGTAGAGAACGCTGCCTACAGGAAGGTACAACAGGACCTGGACCTCCTGGTCCCTGTCCCCGTGTTCCATGCTGGTAGTCAGGTATCCATCCAGAACCAGTTCTTTTCCGTCGAAACCGGTGTGGTAATTAATTGCTGCGGCTTTTCTCCTGGCATCTTCAAAACTCCTGCCTTCAGCCGATCTGGTGATCTCCATTCTACCCACAGAATCCTGGGTTGAACGTACAACCAGTCGAATATCTGAAGAGAATAGAACCTTCTGGTCATTCTCATCGTACTTCAGCTGAAAGTTGCCACGGCGCCGGGGATAGGATTGAAAATTAGGATTTCCCCTCATGCTGATGTACAGGGTGTCACTGGCCCGAACAGGTAAGGTTTCGGTTTTCACCACTTCCCCATCAAAAGCCCGTTCTGAAGCCTGCTTAATTCCGAAGAAGACCAACCCAAGAATGGAAATGATCCAAACCCCCAAAAGAACGAGTTTTGCAGTTCTTCCAATAGACTTAAGCTTGCTGACCAGGATCTTTAAACCCAGGATGAAAAGGAAAAAGAACGGTATTCCCACAGCGAGAAAGGTGAGGAGGGAAATGATCCATATATCGGTGGTGGTGAAACTGGTCATCTCCACATAATCGGTCCAGGGGGCATCAATGATCCCGAAGGTCCCGATGGAAAACAAGCCTATGAACAAACCTATAAGAGTAGTTCCTGCAATTAAAAGGATCAGGATCCCCACCAGTTTTACAAAGACATTTAAAATAAACATGATGACATCCCCTGCAGCGGTAGCGGCAGAATCGGCTCCCGATTTTGCTCTGTACCCGTATTTTTCATAATCGATGTTTTTCATCTTTCCCGATACTTCATCAAAACCCTCCCTGATCTTCTTTTCTATGTTGCTGATGGTTACCGGTTCCCCACGCATCGCCAGCTTGTCTGCAGTGGTCTTTGCTTCGGGGATAAAGATCCAAAGGGCGATGTAAATGAGCAGGAAAGCCCCGGTGGAAAAGATGGTGAGCAGGATCCATGCAAGGCGCAGCCAGTTGGGATGTATGCCCAGGTAGTGGCCCAGTCCAGAAGAAACACCTCCTATATAGGAGTTATCGGTGTCCCGGTAAAGTTTCTTTCCTGTGGAACTCGGTTTGGCACCGGGATAAGGCTCATCCTCAAAGATCTCCTCATCTACCATATAATCTTCAGGCTGCCCCATTACCAGGATGATCTCGTCTACTTCCCGAACACTGATTACCTGCCGCTCATTCTTTAATTTTTCTCCAAATAATTCAGCTATCCGCGCTTCTATATCAGCCATGATCTCTTCCCTGCCCTGAGTGGAGGCAAGGGAGGTCTTGATTGCCTCGAGATAGTGCTGCAGCCTGGCATATGCATCTTCATCTATATGAAAGAAGACGCCGGCAAGATTAATATTTACTGTCTTATTCATGATCGGTGTTTTTTTGAGTGGTTACTATGGTAACTGCCGTTTGCAGTTCATTCCAGGTGTGAGTAAGTTCTTCCAGAAAGATCTTTCCGGTTTCAGTGAGGCCGTAATATTTTCTGGGTGGCCCACTACTGGATTCTTCCCACCTGTAGGTGAGGAGACCGGCATTTTTGAGGCGGGTAAGTAAAGGATAGATCGTACCCTCAACCACCAGTAATTTAGCACTCTTGAGCGTGTCAAGAATTTCGGCAACATACGCATCATTGTCTTTCAGGACAGACAGGATACAGTATTCCAGTACGCCTTTACGCATCTGAGCCTTGGTGTTTTCAATCTTCATAGCGTTTCATTTTGAATGTTGTTGAACTGTTCATTGTTTGATTGATTTATTCCGAAACCGGTCGGAGTGATGAATTTGATAGTTAATGGATATTTATATGGCCGGCCTTCACTGGCCTTAATGGTAGCGGTTATTACAGCAATAACATCCAGGATGAAGAGGGCCAGCAAAAGGAAACCGATGACACCTAAGAAGAAAAGGAGGGGTAGAGCCCGGGAGAGTTCTCCTATCCTTATAAAATCTTCATTAAAGTAAAAAGACTCCATTTCATTGATGCTCATTCCTATGAAAATAATGCCGGTAATCCCGATTATCACTAGGGCAACAAAATAAAGGAACATGCTTATCTGGAAATTGAGTGCCTGCCTCGCATGGGCATCTACAAAGGGGTCCTGTTTTCTGGCCGTCCAGAAGATCAATGGAAATATGAAGTTCCCCAATGGAAAGAAATATTTCGAGAAGGTGGATAGATGGATCAACGCGGCCAACGTAGTATCCCTTTTTTTGTCTGCTGTTTCCATAGCTATTCCTTTTTGCTTATACAAATATATGTCTTTAAAATGGTATTATGCAAAACAAAGTACTATATTCCCGTAAAATTTAACATTTATTGGTGTTGCTTTTTTTAATACTTTAGTGGAAAATCCAGCGATATGTCCATTTCTCCCAAGAAGTTGAATGCCTTTCTTATGATTAAATTACCAAGTGCCTGGTTCTGCGGGGTTAGAGTAAAAGAAATCGATGCATCCGGGTGTATAACAGGAGTAAGGCACCGGTGGATCAATCAAAACCCGTTTAACTCCATGTACTTTGCCGTGCAGGCAATGGCAGCAGAACTGAGCACCGGGGCGCTGGTTATGGACCAGATACAGGAAAGCGGGGAAAAGATATCCATGCTGGTCGCTCAAAACAAGGCGGCTTTTACCAAAAAGGCAACGGGAAAAATCACTTTTACCTGTACAGATGGGGATAAAATTTCAAGTGCTATAAAGGAAACGATCAGGACCGGAGAAGGGCAGACCTTTTGGATGAAATCCATAGGGGCAAATGAGAAAGGGGAAGAGGTATCGGTTTTTGAATTTGAGTGGACGGTTAGGCTCAAAACCTCCAAAACGACGGCTTCATAATATTGCTGCTTGACTGTGAACCCCTATGAATTCTGGTCATTAAGCATTTTACCTGGAAACTTTCTCTTACTCCCTGGCCTTCAGGCAGAGAGAAAAAAGTCGTGAAAATTAGAGAAGATTGGGGATTACAGAAGGTGTCTTTAAGACTGTTAAAATTGAAAATAGCTTCTGCTTTGACAACTATTTTTCATATATTTAATAGGTAAACAAAAAATGATTCTTATAGGTTGAACTTCTACATATTTAACCAACATTAAAACCATTCGAATTATGGCGAGAGCGATGTTTGAATACACTAAAACCGTCCTAGATAAGGTCAGTTTTGATGTAACGCTTTTCTGCAAAGAGGTTAAAAAGGCAATCCAACGGCTACTTCCTTATGAAATTGAAGAGCTTAAACTTTGGATCATTGCTTTGATCCGGCAGAATCCAGAATTAAATCAGTGTTTAATTTATCTAAAATGAAAAAAGCGGCCTTAGCCGCTTTTTTCATTTTAATCTTTTTTCAGTTCATAGGTGCCTGATCATGCTGTATTCCGGTTCTTTTGAAAAAGATGATCACTTCTTTGGTAAGGGGCTGATGATCTGCACATTCTGAAAAGCAATGGCTCCTTTTATAACCCCCGAAATCGTGTTGCGAAGTGCTTCGATGATCTGCATTTTCAATTCACTTTTGTTGTAGATCAAACTCACTTCTCTTGCAGGTACGGGTTCTTCAAACATCCTGATGTTCTTCTTTTCTGTTTCTTTAATGTCAAGGGTATGCAGATAGGGGAGCAGGGTCATCCCCAATCCTTCGTTTGACAGCTTGATCATGGTTTCAAAACTTCCGCTTTCGAGTTGGAAGCGTTCCTCATTAAAGGTGCGGGTAGCTTTGCATAAGTTAAGTATGCCGTCCTTAAAGCAATGCCCGTCTTCCAGCAAGAGGATATCATCAAGTTCAAGATCATTTACCGCGATCTTTTTCTTTGAAAACAACCTGTGGCCTTCGGGAGTGTAACCCACGAAGGGTTCATAGTACAGGACCTGTTCTTTTATTTCCGGCTGCTCAAGGGGTGTCGCTGCAATTGCCGCGTCCAAATGGCCGTCCTGTAATTTTTCTATGATGGCTTCTGTATGCAGTTCCTCGATCTTGAGCTTTACCTTCGGGTACTTCTTAATGAAATTGTTGAGGAACATGGGTAGAAGAGTGGGCATGATGGTAGGAATAACTCCCAGGCGGAAAAGACCGCCCACAAAACCCTTTTGTTGATCAACGATGTCATGAATCCGATCGCTTTCAGTGACGATGTTCCTGGCCTGCTGAACGATCTTTTTACCTGTTTCAGTAAGTTCAATAGGCTTTTTGCTTCTGTCAAAAATAAGCACATCCAGTTCCTCCTCCAATTTCTGGATCTGCATGCTTAGGGTGGGCTGGGTAACAAATACTTTTTGAGCGGCCTTTGTGAAGTTCTGATGTTCGGCCACTGCTAGAACATAATGTAATTGAGTAATGGTCATGAATCTGGCTTAAATTGTGCCAAAGGTATCGATTTTTTCTATGTGTTTTATGATCTACCTGGCCTATCGCTATTAGCCGCGATGAGTACGGGATGCTGGTACTGAGAAGCCCTCTTTTAAAATCGAATCTCTACGGAAAGAGGCTCGTCCTTTACTTCAAATTTGGCATCAGACCATTTTGGAGGACCAAAACTCATGGGGTTGTTGGATACACCGTAAGCTTCCAGGGGGATGCCTGCTGAATCCATGTCGATCTGGTCGTTATCATTTTTATCGTGAAAACTTATAATACCATAGGTTCCCGCAGGAACATCAGGAAAGATGACCCGTGCCTTGCCGTCTTCTATTAAGGAGGTGCGTATGACCAAAGGTTCTGATTTCATAAAGGTATGAGCAGCATGTAAAGCCACGACTACTTTCCCCCTTGCATCGGGTACGTTAGTGAAAATGACCTCGATCTCTGTTGCAGGAACTGTCTCCTGGCTATAAGCAAAGGATCCACTAATAAGCATCACACTTAAAAAAAACAAATATTTCATTGGAACAAGATTGATGGTTAGTAGGGAAATATACTCATTTTACTGAAATCCTGTCATCGTAAATTAAGTTGCTAAATAAAGAGAGCCGGAAATAATTCCGGCTCTCTCCACTTTGATTTAGAAAAATTATTCAATAATGCTATTGAGCGTATGGCTTGGCCTCATAGCCTTACGGGTCAATTCCTCATCTGGTTTGTAGTACCCCCCGATGTCCACAGGAGATCCCTGGGCATCGACCAGTTCCTGAAGTATTCTGGATTCGTTTTCGGCCAGTTTTCTTGCAATACCGCTAAAATGCTCTTTCAGGTCTTTATCTTCCTCTTGTAGAGCCAATTCCTGCGCCCAGTAGAGAGCCAGGTAGAAATGGCTTCCGCGGTTATCCAATTCATTCACCTTTCTTGAAGGGGATTTATCGTTTTCGAGAAAAGTACCGGTCGCTT
>JBEPWW010000030.1:12837-13482 GCA_041642215.1 Salinimicrobium sp.
AGTGTTTCTGATAATACCAGCGCCTTTTTATTCCCGAAGGTTTGTCCGAGATGTTCCAATGAAGCAGATAATGCGAGGAATTCTCCAAGGGAATCCCATCTCAAATGTCCTTCTTCCATGAACTGCTGGACATGTTTAGGGGCAGAACCTCCCGCACCCGTTTCAAACAGGCCGCCACCGTTCATTAAAGGAACAATGGAAAGCATCTTGGCACTGGTTCCCAGTTCGAGGATTGGGAAAAGGTCTGTAAGATAATCCCTTAGTACATTCCCGGTCACTGAAATGGTGTCTTCTCCTGCTTTCACACGTTCAAGGGTGAACTGTGTGGCCTCTTTAGGAGAAAGTATCCTGATATCCAACCCTGAAGTGTCATGCTCTGGCAGGTATTGATTGATCTTTTCAATCAGGCGGGCGTCATGGGCACGGTTTTTATCCAGCCAGAATACCGTGGGCCAGTTGGTTGCCCTTGCCCGGTTTACAGCGAGCTTAACCCAGTCTTTAATAGGGTCATCCTTGGTTTGGCACATCCTCCAGATATCGCCTTCTTCCACCGCGTGCTCCAAAAGAATGGAACCGTTGGAATCTATCACCTGTACAGAACCGCTTTCCTGGATTTCGAAAGTCTTATCATGGGACCCGTATTCT
>JBEPWW010000031.1:0-13398 GCA_041642215.1 Salinimicrobium sp.
CCTGAGCGAGCATAGCGTCGGCTACTTTTACAAAGCCAGCAATATTAGCTCCTTTCACATAATCAATGTATCCTGAATCCTCCTGACCGTACTTAACGCATTGATTGTGGATATCATTCATGATCTGCTTTAACTTGGTATCCACTTCTTCGCTGGTCCAGTTAAATCTCAGAGAATTCTGTGACATTTCAAGTCCTGAAGTCGCTACCCCACCGGCATTCGATGCTTTTCCGGGAGAGAAAAGGATTTTGGCTTCCTGGAAGACTGTAACAGCCTCGGGAGTACAAGGCATGTTTGCCCCTTCTCCAACCAGGATGCATCCATTATTGACAAGGGCTTTCGCATCTTCTTCGTGCAATTCATTTTGCGTGGCACAAGGAAGGGCGATATCGCACTTTACATTCCATGGAGTTTCTCCTTCAAAATATTTCGCATTAGGATATTGATCCACATATTCTTTGATCCTTCCTCTTTTCACATTCTTCAGATCCATTACAAATGAAAGTTTCTCTGCATAGATACCTTCTTCATCAAGTATATATCCTGAAGAATCTGAGAGGGTAATTACCTTCCCCCCCATTTGGGTTGCTTTTTCCGCAGCATATTGCGCAACGTTACCAGACCCTGAAATAACCAAGGTTTTACCTTTAATAGTATCCCCTTTGATCTTCAGCATGTTTTCGGCAAAATAGACATTTCCATAACCGGTGGCTTCGGGTCTAATCAATGACCCCCCATAGGAAAGTCCTTTCCCGGTTAAAACTCCGGTGAACTCATTGCGCAGTCTCTTATACTGCCCATATAGGTACCCGATCTCACGACCACCAACACCTATATCTCCTGCAGGAACGTCTGTGTCTGCACCAATATGACGCTGAAGCTCTGTCATAAAACTTTGACAGAATTTCATTACTTCATTATCAGATTTTCCTTTAGGATCAAAGTCAGATCCACCTTTACCTCCACCCATAGGAAGTGTGGTAAGGCCATTTTTGAACACCTGTTCAAAAGCTAAAAATTTAAGGATACTTAAATTTACAGAAGGATGAAAACGCAGACCGCCTTTGTAAGGCCCTATAGCAGAGTTCATCTGGATCCTGAAGCCGCGGTTAACCTGGATCTCTCCACTGTCATCCACCCATGGCACCCTGAACATGATCACTCTTTCAGGTTCCACCATGCGCTCTAACAGCTTCTTGTTTTGATATTTTTTATTTTGCTCAATAAAAGGAATAATCGTTTCTGCAACTTCATGAACGGCCTGTAAATATTCCGGCTCATTACTGTTTCTTTTCGAAACGCTATCTAAAAATTCTTGTACATTTTTTTCCATAGTTTAGGCTAAAATTTATTAACGAAAACGTTTTTTACGATTCCTGACAAATATAGGGTTTCTTCAAAAAATGGGATTTATTTTTTTCGAATCATTTTTAATTTAACGAAATTTTGAAAGGCCAATAAATTCGCCTTTCTTAAAGCAGAATTCCTATATTTGTTATGGTTCGACTTTTTTCACCTATGATGCAGATTTCCAAATTTTTATTGCTGGGGTACCTTCTTTTTTTCCTTGGAAGAACAGACGGTTATTCACAGGTGGGAATGGTAGGCCAGGAAATAGGGATCGTGGCCGGACCCGTGGCCTATTATACAGACTATGGACTGCGATACAATCTGGAGACCAATACTTCCAACACGGGCATTGGAATTGGCCTGGTCTATTATCTTAATTTTGCTTTCTGCGCAGATTGTAATTACAATAGGAAATATTCCTATTTCAACGACCACTTTAGGGTAAGGGCAGAGATTGATTATCACCAGGGGACACTAAACCATTTTGGAGAACTCGCAAGAAATCCCGGGCCTATGTATGAAAGGCTTCGTGCCATGACAGGCGAAGTAAAAGTCTATGAAATAGGGGCACATCTTGAATATTATCCCTTAAGCATCAGGGATTACACAGCCTTCGCCTATCCTTTTTCCCCTTTTGCAAGCCTTGGGTTTAATTTTGTAGGTTTCGATCCTCATGCCACCTCTTCGCTGGGCCCTTTGGAAGAGAACCTGTTTCACACTTTTGAAGGCGGGATCGATCTTAGCGGAGGCTCCACCTGGTCTGTTGTGTTAGGTGTGGGTACGCGATACAAGATAGGCGTTTTTAGTGATCTCGTCATGAATTTACAATGGCGGTACTATGATACCGATCTACTTGAGGGACTCGATCACGACAACCCCCAGAACAAATTCAATGACACCATGTTCTGGCTGAATGTGGGGTATATCTATTACCTCAATTTTTAACCAGAGCTAATACGCGAGTAAAATAAAAAGCCCCGGAAAAAGATCCGAAGCTTTGACCGCCTGGTTTGGCCCGTTTTTTTATCCTAATGCCTTTTTGAGGTCGTTGATAAGATCCTCTTCATCCTCTATTCCAACGCTTAACCGGATCATGGAATCCACTACGCCTGTCTTGGCTCTTTCCTCCTTCGGAATGGAAGCATGAGTCATACTCGCGGGATGTCCCGCAAGTGACTCTACACCTCCCAGGGATTCCGCTAGCGTAAAAACCTTTAGTTTTTCCACGATCTTAACCGCACTTTTTAAAGTTCCCTTAGCCGTTGTAAAGGAGATCATTCCCCCAAAGCCCCGCATTTGTTTCTTCGCGATGTCATGGTTAGGATGATCTTCAAAGCCGGGCCAGTATACCTTATCTACTCTGGGATGAGACCTGAGGAAATTCGCGACAGCCTCCCCGTTCTCACAGTGCCGTTGCATCCTTAGGTGCAGGGTTTTGATTCCCCGCAAAACCAGAAAGCTATCCTGAGGGCCGCATACGGCACCGCTCGCATTCTGGATGAAATATAGTCTCTCGGCCAGTTTCTTATCCTTAACCACCAGGCTTCCCATAACCACATCACTGTGGCCACCCAAATACTTAGTGGCACTGTGCATCACAATATCAGCTCCCATATCCAGAGGCTGCTGAAGATAAGCGGTAGCAAAGGTATTATCCACTGCCAACAGGACCTTATGTTTTTTCGCGATTTTTGAGGCTGCTTCAATATCGATAATGTTCATCATAGGATTGGTAGGCGTCTCCACCCATATCATCCTGGTGTTTTCATTGATATGCTCCTCTATGTTACCGGCGTCACCCATTCCCACAAAATGAAATTTGATCCCAAACCTCTGGAAGATCCCGGTAAATAAGCGATAAGATCCTCCATACAGATCATTGGTGGAAATAATCTCATCCCCGGGTTTAAATAATTTAAGAACGGCATCAATGGCGGCGAGACCCGAGGCAAAAGCCAGGCCATATTTACCATTCTCAATACTCGCAAGGGAATTTTCGAGAGCACTACGGGTTGGATTTCCGGTTCGGGAATATTCAAATCCTTTATGACCACCCGGCGTATTTTGCTTATAGGTACTGGTTTGATAGATAGGCGGCATTACAGAGCCATAGGCCGGATCAATGTTTTCCTGCCCCCCGTGAATTGTCCTGGTATTGAATTTCATATTACGGAAATTTTTATAGACAAATGTATCATTCGCATTGGGGTTTCGCAAAATACCCCGTACCTTTCGGTTATCTTTAACACTTCCATAAAATGAATCTAAAACCCTTTCGCCTTATGGTGCTGATACTGCTTTTTTCAGCCTGTAAGAGCGAGAAAGAAGAAAAAGAAATTGCGCTGTGGTTCGAAAAAAAACAACTTGTACAAAAATCGGGGGAAAATTGTGAAGAGGATGATTATGACTGCAGCATCATATCCCTGGAAGTCCTGGAGGCACGTGGGCCGGAAGCAGTATCAGAGAACATAAACAGGGCCATAAGCAGGCATATGACCAATTTCTTCTCTACCGGGGAAACGGCTGTATCAATTCCCCTTGATCTTTTGGCTGAAAATTTCCTACTGGACCAACGGGAGGCGGCAGAGAGTTTTTCTGAAGAACCACCCTGGGAGGCCTACATTAATCAGGATGTCTATTTCAGGTCAGACAGCCTTATCTCGGTAGGCACCACGGCCGAAATCTTCAGCGGGGGAGCCCATGGGTATAAGACCCTTACCTTTCAAAATTTTGACCCCTACACCGGTAAAAGCCTGAGGCACCGGGAACTTTTTACCCCCGGATTCAGGGAATACGCAGAAAAAATATTCCGTAGAAAACAAAGTATCCCCACTACAGACCCTATCAACAGCACCGGGTTCTGGTTTGAAAATGATCGGTTTCAGCTTCCTGAGAATATTGGTTTTTCAGAAGACCAGGTGATCCTTATCTACAATTCTTATGAGATAGCGCCCTATGCTGCCGGAGACATCGTTTTAGAGATCCCAAAAGAAGAGATTCGGTCTTTCCTAAAGATTCAATAGTTTTGCAAAAAAACATCGATGAAAAAGATCTATCACCTCTCCACTTGTGACACCTGCAAAAAGATCATAAAAGAACTGAATCCACCTGAGGAATTTTCTTTTCAGGACATAAAAAAGGAGCCTGTTTCTCCTGAACAACTGGAGGAAATGCGGCATTTATCCCAAAGCTATGAAGCCTTATTCAGCAAAAGAGCCAGGCTGTACAAAGAAAGAGAGCTAAAAAACAAATCGCTCACCGAAGCAGATTACAAAGACCTTATCCTGGAGCATTATACCTTCCTCAAGCGGCCGGTGATCATCAATGACAATTCCATTTTCATAGGAAATTCCCGTAAAACTGTTGAAGCCGCAAAAACTTCCATGAATGAGTAACAGAGCATTGGCGATTATCGCGGCCACCATTGCCAGCGCCATCTATGGAGTGAATCATACGGTTGCTAAAGGGGTGATGCCTGTTTATATCGAACCTTTCGGATTTATTTTTCTAAGGGTTTTTGGGGCAGCGATCCTTTTCTGGGTCATCAGTTTTTGGGGGCCAAAAGAGAAAATAGCCACTTCAGATTGGCCACGCATATTTGGCTGCGCCGTCTTTGGGATGGTGATCAACATGCTTTTCTTTTTTAAAGGCCTCAGCCTTTCCACCCCTATCAACAGCTCTGTCATTGTAACCCTTTCGCCGGTGATGGTACTCATCCTGGCTTCTATCCTTATTAAGGAACGCATCACTATTCTAAAAAGCATAGGGATCATAGTAGGTCTGGCCGGTGCTCTCGTTTTGATCTTTTTTAGCTCAGAGAGCAAAGGGAATGCCCCTAATATACCCCTAGGGAACGTGCTCTTCATGGTCAATGCATTCTCTTACGGATTGTACCTGATCCTGGTGAAACCTTTAACTGCAAAATATCATTCTTTTACCCTGATGAAGTGGTTGTTCACCATCGCCGTGTTCATCAACTTTCCCATTACCATTGGAGAGTTTACTGATGTTGAATGGCACAGCCTGCCTTTTGAGGCCATCTGGAAAATGGCTTTTGTGGTACTCGGCACCACCTTCGCTACGTATCTACTCAACATTTACGCCCTAAAGCAACTTTCGGCATCTACCATTAGCGCTTTTATCTACCTGCAACCGCTTATCGCGATCTTTTATGCTATCCTAACAGGAGCCGATACCCTAAATACGGTCAAATTTACCGCGGCTTTAATGGTTTTTGCGGGGGTTTATATGGTTACGAGAAATAAGACCCAGGTACGACCTTAATAAACGAAAAGGGGCGGGTGCCCCGCCCCTTTTTCAGAAGCGTTTCCGGGATCAAAGCGTCCCGGGGTCCACATCTTTGGGGGCTTTTCCAAATTTGCGGGTGTCTTCTTTTGTCAATACCCTGAAATCTGAAGTATGGGTAAGCTTGTTTAGGTTATCAAATAATTCAGCAGGCAAACCGGTTAGCTTTCGCTCTTTAAGATCGATCCAACCTCCCATCATTTCACAACTCGCAAAATTCCTTCCCTTGTGGTCATAGAAGTTATGGACAAATTCGAAATACATGCCATCCTCGGAAAGACCCCTAAGCTGAAGGCTTACCTTGACAGGTTTCCCGGCAAATACTTCTTTGAAGTAATATATGTGCTCGTAAAAAACAACGGGGCCCAGGTTAAATTTTGCCAATTCGCGCTGCCCAAACCCATTCTCCATCAAAAACCCCATGCGGGTATGACTCATAAAATTTATATAGGCAGTGTTTGCCAGGTGACGATTCGCGTCGAGATCGCTCCATCTAATATCAAATTCCTTGATGTACATACTTGTTTTATTTGGGATAAAATTACATATTTTTATTATGCATGCATAATTACTTTTTTGTTACTTTACTTTTTTAAGCGCTGTATAGAATTCAGAAATGCCTGTTATTAAGAGTTCATATCATCCTCCTGCCTATTTCAGGAATTATCACCTCTCTACCATTTATGCCTCTGTCGCGAGAACGATCGAGATCCCCAAGAAAAGGGAGCGGGTAGAGTTACCCGATGGGGATTTTATCGACCTGGACTGGAGTTATCATGCTATTCGCCCCTGTAAAAAGCTGCTTGTGACTTTACACGGCCTGGGCGGGCATGCCGGTAGACCGTATATGACCGGTTTGGCCCGGCTGTTTAACAGGAATGGCTGGGATGTGGCCGCCATCAACCTTAGGGGGTGCAGTGGTGAGATCAACCGGCTTTATAGCTCTTATCATGCGGGAGCGAGTGAAGACCTCGCTATGGTGCTGTCCCATATCTCCCTGAACAGGTCCTACGATACCATCGCCTTAAATGGGTTTAGCCTGGGCGGCAATATCGTGCTCAAGTATCTTGGTGAACAAAGAAATTATCCAAAGTCGCTAAAGGCCGCGGTAGCCATATCTGCTCCCTGTGATCTATACCAGTCCCTTGGCCGGCTTCAGCATTACGCCAATACCATCTATTCCCTGCGTTTCGTACGGGCGCTGAAACTACAACTCCTGGAACGGCAGCAGAAATTTCCCGACAGGTTAAAGGCCCGGGATGTGCATGAATGTAAAACCCTGTTTTCCATAGATGAGTTGTATACAAGTAAAGCACATGGCTTTAAGGATGCCCTGGATTATTACAGCAAGAGCAGTTCGTTAAATTTTCTCCCGAACATACAGCTCCCTACCCTTCTCCTAAATGCCAGGAATGATGGGTTCCTCTCGGGATCCTCTTCCCCGGTGACAGTGGCGCAGAAAAATGAGTTTCTCCACCTTGAGATGCCCGCCTGTGGAGGCCATGTGGCTTTTTTACAGGACAGGGAGGAAACCTATGCCGAAGAAAGGGCACTGGAGTTCATTACGGGAGTTCTTTAGACTATACTTTTTACCGGTTGCTTTGTGCTGCATAAGATTTCCTTATCTTTGCGAAATCTTTAAAAATCAATTATGATTCAGTCAATGACCGGTTTTGGAAAAAGCATTTTACAGCTTTCATCCAAAAAAATTACGGTAGAAATCAAATCCCTAAACAGTAAAAACCTTGATCTCAATGCACGTATTCCGTCACAATACCGTGAAAAGGAACTCCTGCTTCGCAACAAGATCTCTAAAGCCCTTACCAGGGGAAAAGTGGACTTTTCTGTATATGTTGAAGTTACCGGGGAAGAAACCACCGCTGCGGTAAATCCGGCAGTTGTCAAAAAATACATCTCCCAGTTAAAAGAGATCGTGAACGGGGATGAGACTGAATTACTGAAAATGGCCGTTCGTATGCCCGATGCCCTCAAGACCGAACGGGAGGAAATAGACGAAAAAGAATTTGAATCTATTGAAGAAGCTATTGAAGAAGCCCTTGGAGAGATTAACGACTATCGAAGTGCCGAAGGAAAAGCCCTTGAGGAGGAACTAAAGGAGCGTGCTGTCAATATACAGGATCTGCTAAACAAGGTCATCGCCATGGATCCCGAGAGAATTGCAGGAGTTAGGGAACGATTGCAAAAAGGAATTGCCGACCTTAAGGAAAATGTGGATGAAAACAGGTTTGAACAGGAGCTGGTTTATTATATTGAAAAATTCGATATAACCGAAGAAAAGGTTCGCCTGGAAAACCACATGCAATACTTCCTGGATAACCTGCAGTCTCAGGATTCCAATGGAAAGAAACTCGCATTCATTTCCCAGGAGATGGGCAGGGAGATCAATACCATTGGCAGCAAATCAAATTACGCACCCATGCAGCAACTGGTGGTGCAGATGAAAGATGAGCTCGAAAAGATCAAAGAACAACTTTTAAACGTACTATAATGGCAGAAGGAAAGCTGATTGTTTTTTCGGCCCCCTCAGGATCAGGAAAGACAACGATCGTTCGTTACCTGCTAGCACAGGAAGAATTGAAACTGGATTTTTCCATTTCGGCTACTTCCAGAGAGCCTCGTGGAGAAGAAGTTGATGGAAAAGATTATTATTTTTTAAGCCTGGAGGATTTTAAGAAAAAGATCAAGAATGATGAGTTCCTCGAATGGGAAGAAGTGTACCGGGATAATTTCTACGGCACGCTCAAGAGCGAAGTTGAAAGGATCTGGGCATCGGGGAAAAATGTGATCTTTGACATAGATGTAGTGGGAGGACTGGATATCAAACAGCTTTATCCAGAGGAAACCCTGGCGGTTTTTGTAAAACCTCCAAGCATTGAAGAACTAAAAATACGGCTTAAGAAGCGAAAAACCGAAACCGAAGATAAGATCAACATGCGGGTAGCCAAAGCTTCCATTGAACTGGCAACGGCTCCCCAGTTTGACCATATTATCGTGAACAATGACCTAAATACCGCTTTGGAAGAAGCGTATACCCTGGTATCAAACTTTGTAGGAGCAGCAAAAAAGAAATAGATTGAAAAAGAAGATCGGTTTATTTTTTGGCACTTTTAACCCTATTCACATAGGGCATTTGATCATTGCCAACCACCTGGTGCAGTATTCAGACCTCGATGAGGTTTGGCTAGTTGTTACGCCCCATAATCCGTTTAAGAAGAAGAGTAGTTTACTCAATAACCACTACCGCTATGAAATGGTATGGAACCTATGCGAGGACTATCCAAAAATCAAACCCAGTGATATTGAGTTCAACCTGCCGCAACCCAACTACACCGTAAAAACACTGGCCCACCTGGAAGAAAAATACCCCGCTCATGAATTCACCCTTATCATGGGAGAGGATAATCTGAACAATTTTCACAAGTGGAAAAATCACGAGGTGATGCTGGAGCGGTATCATATTATTGTATACCCAAGGTTCTCTGAGGAAACACCCGACCCGGCTTTAATAAACCATCCCGGCATCCAGCGAATCAACGCCCCCAGGATCGAAATATCCTCAACTTTCATAAGACAGGCCATTAAAAAAGGTAAAGATGTGAGGCCATTGCTGCCCACTGCAGTTTGGAAATATATAGATCAAATGAATTTTTACAAATAGCCTTTAGGCCTTTTGAAAAATACTTTTAAGTCTGGCCTAAAACCCTCCTAAATCACGAATTTCGACCCCCTGAAGCAACAGGATAAAAAAATTGCCTCCGGGAATGATTCTTCCTAAAGGCAATTTTCCACTAACTAACCAACCAAAAAAAATTAAACTCTGTCACCAGAATTGAACCTTTAATATACTAACGCACAACTTTGTATAATCGTGTGTAAATTTCACTTTTTAGAATGTTAAAGTTTTTTGCGGAGTAAAACCATCTTTAGCACTTTCTTTGGAAGGCCTATTCCTGCTATACTTTTTATTTTCCTATTTTTGGGCCAGAGAAATATGATCTATGTATACATCACCAAAATTTGCTGTTATAGGCGGAGGGAGCTGGGCTACTGCTATTGTAAAAATGTTATGTGAAAACCTGGAGGAGGTTAGCTGGTATATGCGAAGCACCTACGCTATTGAGCATATTCAAACCCAGGAGCATAATCCCAATTACCTGAGTTCTGTGGAATTCAATGTGAACCAGTTAAAATTGAGCAGTGATATCAATACTGTCGTTCGGGAGGCAGATTACCTCATTTTTGCCATTCCCTCAGCCTTTGTAAAGCGGGAACTGGATAACCTAACGGAATCTCTTGATGACAAGGTCATTTTCTCTGCTATTAAAGGAATTGTTCCTGAAACCAGCCTAATAGTAGGGGAGCACTTCCATGAGATCTATAATATCCCTTATGACAACATTGGAGTGATCACAGGACCGTGTCACGCAGAAGAAGTTGCCCTGGAAAGATTATCCTATTTAACCATCGCCTGTGCCGATGAGGAAAAGGCCAGGCTGGTTGCACAAAGACTGAGTAGTGACTACATCAACTGCAAGACCAGTGATGACATAGTTGGAACTGAATATGCAGCTATGCTCAAAAACATCTATGCCATTGCCGCCGGTATTGCCCATGGGCTGGGATATGGTGATAATTTCCAGAGTGTCCTGATGAGCAACGCCATTCGGGAAATGAAAAAATTCATTAAAAAAGTACATAAGATGAAGCGGAATATCAATGACTCCGCTTACCTTGGAGATTTACTTGTGACGGGGTATTCGGTTTTTAGCCGTAACCGGATGTTTGGAAACATGATCGGCAAAGGTTACACCGTCAAAAGTGCCCAAATGGAAATGAGTATGGTGGCCGAGGGTTACTATGCTACCGAGAGCGCCTACAAGATAAACCAGGAGAAGGGCGCTAAAACCCCTATCATAAACGCGGTCTACGGTATCCTGTACCAGGGAAAGAATCCTAAAAAGGTCTTCAAGAAACTGGCAGAAAAATTGGATTAAACAGACTCCGGAATTGGAGCAGGGACCTTTTACTTTGCGGGTATTCCTTTTTGCGGCATCACAGGTATTTCCTCAAGCCTGCTCTCTTTAATACTCTTCTTTTCAAAAAGGAAATTCTTGTGGAACATTTTCCCTTCAGCAAAGAATGACACAGAGAATTCATTGGTTAGTTTAAGCACCTCATCCTGCATGAATTCTACTTTAGCGAAAGACCGGGCGGGAAGCACTTTAATGCTGTGCCGCATGGTGGAGGTCACATCTTTGCCGTCGTAGCCTTTGCTCACTATCAGCACGGTTTCAAGCGCGAAATCCCCTTCATTGATAAGGTAAACATTCCAGTCTCTGCTCCTGAAGTCTTTGTTCTCCTCCAGAACAGCGGCGACATGAACGTTATGAACTTCCGGTATTGAGATATCTTTCTGCACTAATCCCGCATCTTATTTTTCGCCCATTTGTATATAACCCATAAAATAAGCGCAGCGACCCCCAGGAGGATTGCTCCAATGGTGAATTCAATTATTTCTATTGCCACTAAAAGGATCACTACCGCCAGTGCGATAATGCCGATGATAACCAACCCGAATGTTCTCATATCGAAGATTTAAATTGTTCCAGAAATCTCATATCATTCTCATAGAACATACGAATATCACCAATTTGGTACAACAACATCGCAATACGCTCTATGCCCATTCCAAAAGCAAATCCCGTGTATTCTGATGGATCGATGTTACAGTTACGCAGCACATTGGGATCCACCATACCGCAGCCCATAATTTCCAGCCAACCGGTGCCTTTGGTGATCCTGTAATCGGTCTCTGTTTCAAGACCCCAGTAAATATCAACCTCAGCACTGGGTTCTGTAAAAGGAAAATAAGAGGGCCGCAACCTGATCTTTGACTTCCCGAATAACTGTTTAGTAAAATACAATAAAGTTTGCTTTAAATCAGCAAAAGACACGTTTTTATCAATGTAAAGGCCCTCCACCTGGTGGAAAATACAGTGGGAACGGGCAGAAATGGCTTCATTCCTAAACACCCTCCCCGGAGATATGGTGCGTATTGGCGGTTTATTTTCTTCCATATATCGTACCTGTACAGAGGAGGTATGGGTACGCAGCAGTACATCTGGATTGGTTTGTATGAAAAAGGTATCCTGCATATCCCTAGCCGGGTGATATTCAGGCAGGTTAAGTGCTGTAAAATTGTGCCAGTCGTCTTCTATTTCGGGCCCTTCAGAAACATTAAACCCTATGTTGGAAAATATCTCGATGATCTGGTTCTTGACGATAGATATAGGGTGTCTTGCCCCTATTTCAATCGGCTCCCCGGGGCGGGATAGATCCCCGTAGATCCCCTTATCCTCTTCCCTGCTCTCCAGCTTTTCCTTTTGTTCAGCTACCTTGTCCTGAGCTGCATTCTTAAGCCTGTTGATCGCCTGGCCAAATTCTTTCTTCTCCTCATTGGGAACATTTTTGAACTCGGCAAAAAACTGGTTCAGGATTCCTTTCTTGCCCAGAAACCTGATCCTAAAATTCTCTGCCTCTTCTCTACTATTAGCCTGAAATGCTTCAATTTCAGAAATGTATTCCTTGATTTTATCTACCATAGTTCCTTTTCTTTAGGAAGCGCAAATTTAAAAAATTTAAACGGGTTTTATATTTTGAAAACCGGGATAGCTTTTATACCACACAATCCGGTCTCAGGGAAATAATATCCCATGAAATCCTTTTATCGGATATATTCTTTTTCCAGAAAATAATTGACAATGGCCTCCTTCATCAGGACAGCCTGTTCCCCGGCTTTTAAAGGTGGTAGTGATTCCATGATCTTGTAGTGGGGCCAACCTTCATCATCGTAAAAATCGAATTCGTAATAGCCATAAGGTTCCAGCAACCTGCAAATCGCAATATGCATAAGGTCCAGCTTGTGGTCCTTCTTAAACTTGCGGTGCACCTGCCCCAGTTCCTGCAGCCCGATAAGATATATTACAGCATCCAATTCCAGGGTATCCCCATCGGCAAACTGCCGGGAAAGCTTTTCCTGTAGAAGATTCCATCGTTCTCTTAATTGTTCATCTCTTGCCATGGCACAAAGATAAATACTAAGTTCGGGAAATTACTATCTTTGGCAGAATGAATATTATAGATTTAATCCTCAGCATCTTGCTGCTTTTTGGTTTTGTACGGGGATTCTTCAAGGGTTTCATCCTGGAATTAAGCGGTCTTCTGGCCCTTATTGCCGGGATCTACGGTGCGATTCATTTTTCTGACACCATAGCAGCAATGCTCGCAGGTTTCATTACCTGGGAAGAGCAGTACCTCTCGTTACTGGCTTTTGCCGTGACGTTTATCCTAATCGTGGTTATCATCTCCCTAATCGCGAGGATTATTACAAAAGTGGCCCATATTATTGCCCTGGGACTGGTCAACAGGTTACTGGGTGCCGTATTCGGACTGCTAAAAATGGCTTTTTTAGCTAGTATCTTCTTTTACTTTTTAAATCAAACCCAAACCGCGGTTATTTCTCAGGAAACTACTGAAACATCTATTCTTTACCCGCCTGTGGAAAGACTGGCACCAACTTTTCTGCCTGCTATCATAGAAAAGGTACAGGAAAATGAATTTTCAGATGAAGAAAAGGATCTATATACTAAAAAATCCGGCCGGAATTATTAAAATTCCAGACCGGATTTGATTTGCTAAGCTAATTTATCCTTTAAGCTAAAG
>JBEPWW010000032.1:0-13342 GCA_041642215.1 Salinimicrobium sp.
TGAAATCCTGACCAGAAGCTAAAGAGCCCGGTAAAAATAAATGAAAATAGAGGCTTCTGCAGGTCAGGGCCCTAATAGAATTGATATGGCGAAAGAAGAATTAGAATGTTCCTTCTGCGGAAGAAAGAAACCGGAAACCAACCTGTTGATTGCAGGACTGGACGCGCATATTTGCGACCGATGTATTGAACAGGCGCACGGGATAGTAGTAGAAGAATCAAAACAGGACGGGACAAGCGAACTCACATCAGAACTAAAGCTTAGAAAGCCTCAGGCGATCAAGTCTTTTCTGGACAGTTACGTAATAGGCCAGGAGCATACCAAAAAAGTGCTTTCTGTGGCGGTTTACAATCATTATAAGAGGTTGCTGCAGCCGGCTTCAGATGATGATATTGAGATCCAGAAAAGTAATATCATCATGGTGGGGGAAACCGGAACCGGGAAAACCCTCATGGCCAAGACGATCGCTAAAATGCTCAATGTGCCGCTGGCAATAGTAGATGCGACCGTATTGACAGAAGCCGGTTATGTGGGAGAAGATGTGGAAAGCATCCTGACGCGACTGTTACAGGCAGCCGATTATAACCTGGAAAAAGCACAACACGGGATCGTCTTCATTGATGAGATAGACAAGATCGCCCGTAAAAGTGACAATCCTTCCATCACCCGGGATGTTTCCGGAGAAGGGGTGCAACAGGCTTTACTGAAACTGCTTGAAGGTACTACCGTAAATGTGCCGCCAAAAGGAGGTCGTAAACATCCCGACCAGAAGTTCATTGAGGTGGACACCGAAAATATCCTGTTCGTAACAGGAGGTGCCTTTGACGGGATCGAGCGGAACATTAGCAAGCGTCTCAATATGCAGGCCGTTGGCTTTAGTGCCTCGAAAAGTGATGATGCCATTGAACGGGAAAACCTGTTGAAGTATATTATTCCTAAAGACCTTAAGGATTTTGGATTGATACCAGAGATCATTGGACGTCTACCGGTGCTTACGCACATGAACCCGCTTGATAAAAGCACCTTGCGGTCTATTTTGACCGAACCCAAGAATGCGATCATAAAACAATACCAGAAGTTGTTTGAAATGGATGATATCCAATTCACCATTACAGATGACGCTTTGGATTTTATAGTCGATAAAGCTATAGAATACAAGCTGGGAGCACGAGGTCTAAGATCGTTGTGTGAAGCCATCCTTACAGATGCCATGTTTGAGCTCCCAGAAAGTAATGAAAACAAACTGGAGGTAAGCAGGGAATACGCAGAGGAGAAAATAGGCAAATCAGGAATTAAGCGTCTAAAAGCCGTTTCCTAAAACGACAATTATATTGAAGTGAAAAAAACCATCCTTAGGATGGTTTTTTTTTTGGCAATTGATTCCTGCTCTTGGATTGGGCTTCCAAACAGGTGCAGGGAAATAACATAGCGATCTCTGTTTCGGCCGATTCAAAAGAATCAGCAGACAGGTACTATAAACTGCTCTCTGAAGGAGGAGAGCAAACCATGCCTATGAACAAAGCCTTCTGGGGAGATTACTTCGGGATGTGCACAGATAAATTCGGAATACCCTGGATGGTTAGCTTCGCCGAAGGAGGAAAAGAATAGGTATTTAGTGGCCATATCTATTTGGGAAAATTTCCTTTAAAAAAAGCTGCCTTTTAAGGCAGCTTTTAAAATGTCATTTTTAAGGTTGACCTATTGGAGCGTCTTTACCTCGACGGGGTTCCATTCCAGATTTCTCACTCCTGCATTGAATGCGGGAATGGATTGCTTATAGATTTGATCAAGCTTTTCCAGTTCAGAATCAATTTCTGCCGTCACTTCCTGTTTGAACTCCCGGGCAGAATCGGTAGGTTTAAAATCGCCTACCGCCATCAGGGAATTGAGATGTGCCAGTTTATTGTTGAGACGAATTGGGTAATTCAAGGGGTCCTGACCACTTCGGTTTTTGGTTTGGTAAAGCTTTTCCTCGATGCCTGTTAGTTCTTTATTGATGTCTTTCCCCATTTGCTTCACTTCATTCGCACCTTCCACATCTGCTATTTGCCCAATGACCTCATTGATCTGTTTCCTGGTAGTGCGAATTTGAGAAATAGCTGTATGGGTTTCACTCACCTTATCCACTATGGACTGCAGGAAATCAAACTGCTCCCGTAGATCTTCATCTGTCGCAGTGGAGCGGGGATCTTTGAGTATACTGAAATCCTGAGTGGCCTCTGTCCCCTGAGTGATCAACGTAACCTTGTAATCTCCGGGAATGGCCTTTGGTCCATTGAGGGAGGACCACCACAGGATCATGCTGTCGAAGCTGTCGGCCCCGCTGTAACGCATGTCCCAGTTGAAGGTGTTCATTCCGGGCTTCACTTCCAGTTGTCCTTCCTTGAACTTCTTATCGGGATGGGTAGAATATGCCGTAATGAGTTCGTCTGCACGGTCCCTAAACTCTAGACGCAGCGTATCTACCTGTGCGGTATCTTTAACAAAATAATGTACCGTTACGCCACCGGGATGATTGGTGCCTGCGGTTTTGGATTTTCCACGGGAACCACCATCCATGCGATAACTGTCCAGGGGTTTGTAAAGGTTCACCGGTCTTGACATGAATTCTCCATTAAGCTGGTGAAGGGGGGCAAGGTCATCGATCAACCAGAAACTTCTTCCCTGTGTCGCAGCGATAAGATTATTGTCTTTGATCGCCAGATCGGTAATAGGAACAATAGGCAGGTTTTGCTGAAAGGAACGCCAGGAAGCACCATCATCGAAGGAAATGTACATTCCCGATTCGGTCCCTGCATACAGAAGGCCTTTTCTTTTAGGATCGGCCCTTACCACCCTGGTGAATTCATCAGACGGTATTCCATTGGTGATCTTTTTCCAGCTGGTTCCATAATCGGTTGTTTTATAGAGGTAGGGCTGGTAATCTCCCAGTTTGTAGCGGGTACCAGCGACGTAGAGCCCGCCTTTATTGAAGGGATCGGCCTCAATGCTGTTGATCATCATCCACTCCGGAAGGTTTTTTGGTGTCACATCATTCCAGGTTTCCCCTCCGTCACGGCTAATATGTATAAGGCCGTCATCAGATCCTGTCCAGAATACCCCTTCTTCATGAGGAGATTCCAGGGCAGCGAAAATGGTGGCATAATATTCCACGCTGGTGTTGTCCTTGGTAATAGGTCCTCCGGATGGACCCAGTTTGGTGGTGTCTGCTCGGGTAAGATCCGGGCTGATCACCTCCCAGGACTGTCCTTCATTGGTGGTCACATGAAGATGGTTGCTGGCAGTATAGAGCTTTTGTGGATCATGTGGGGAGAAGAAAATAGGGAAATTCCACTGGAAACGGTATTTCATTCCTTCGGCCCCATGTCCCATGGGATTATCGGGCCATACATTGATCGCCCTTGTTTCGCCTGTTTTGTGATTTACCCGGGTGAGGAAGCCACCATAGCTCCCGCCATAGACGATATCGTTGTCGCGGGGATCTACTGCAATGTGTGCAGATTCCCCGCCGGCAGTCGATTCCCATTCACTTTCCCCAATAGAACCACCGTCAGAGCGGTGTTGGATCCTCACTGTGGAGTTATCCTGTTGCGCCCCGTATATTCGGTACGGGAAGTGGTTATCTGTGGTTACCCGGTAGAATTGTGCCGTTGGCTGGTTGTGATAGGTCGACCAGTTTTCACCGGCATCAAAGCTTACCTGGGCTCCTCCGTCATCGGCAATCACCATGCGCTGGTTATCTTCGGGGGCTATCCACAGGTCGTGATGGTCCCCATGCGGTGCAGAATGTGCTGAAAAGGTCTTTCCGCCGTCCCGGGATACATGGTACCGTACATTAAGCACATATACCTTGTCTTCTTCCTGGGAATCGGCATAGACGCGGGTATAATACCAGGCTCGCTGTCTCAGGTTGCGATCGTCATTAACCCGGGTCCAGCTTTGTCCTGCATTATCTGAACGGAATAATCCGCCTTCTTCATTTTCTATGATCGCATAAAGGCGCTCAGAATTGACCGGGGATACGGTTATTCCGGAAATTCCCCACATGCCCCTGGGGAGGCCCTTGTTAGAGGTGATGTTCTTCCAGGTATCTCCTCCATCAGTACTTTTCCATATGCCACTACCTTCCCCACCACTCTCCAGGCTGTATGGAGTGCGGCGAATATTCCAGGTAGAAGCATAAAGAACCCGGGGGTTGTTGGGATCAAGAATGAGATCTACCGCGCCGGCATCTGCATTGGCGAAAAGAACTCTTTTCCAGGTTTCTCCCCCGTCCTCACTTTTGTAGACGCCGCGTTCCTGCGTGCTTTTGTACAGGTCGCCCATTACAGCAGCATAGACCAGGTCGGGGTTTCTGGGATGCACCCGCACCCGGGAAATATGCCGGGAGTTTTCCAGGCCAATGTGTTCCCAGGTCTTACCGGCATCAACAGATTTCCACATGCCTTTTCCCGAGGATACATTACCTCTTACGGTTTTTTCACCCTCCCCCACATAGATAACATTGGGATCCCATTCGCTCACGGTTACGGCACCTATGGAGCCGCCAAAATAGCCGTCAGATATGTTTTCCCAGGTATTCCCGGCATCTGTGGTACGCCATACCCCGCCTCCGGTCGCGCCAAAGTAAAAAAGGTTTGGCTTCCCCGGGACCCCGGTAACCGCAGCAGATCGACCGCCGCGAAAAGGGCCTATGTTTCGCCATTGAATAGCTGAATAGAAAGAAGTGTCAATATCAGCAGTAGGCTGTAATCGTTCTGTTCGCTTTTGTGCGTTTGCAGTCTGGACGAGTGCAAGGCAGAGAAGCAGATAAAAGATTTTCTTCATAATTTAAATGGATCTTTTTAAGTTTTAGTTAACAGGCTGAAGGTATAAAAAAATCAGTATAAATCTTTGCCGGCGATTCGGTAGGATGTTTTTTAGTCCTGTTACGGGGATGTTTCGCATTGATTTCCTCACTATTAAAAGGGGAGAGGTGAAAAAAAACTACCTTGAGGTTTCTTCCAGAGGCTTTTGCCAAATCGGGAAAATCATAATGTTCAGTAAAAAATTAAATGATATGGACCAGTTACAGATCAAAACTGCTTTACAGATCACCCGGCCACCACAGGAGGTATTCGAAGCTATAGTAGACCCTCAAAAGATGTCGCAATATTTCATTTCTGAAAGTAACGGGCAAATGGAAGAAGGGAAATTCCTTATCTGGAAATTCCGTGAGTTTTCTGAAGTGGTTCCGGTTTTAGTATTCGAAGTAAAGCCTTCTGAGCTTATCTCTTTTGAATGGGAAGGCGCCAGGGGTAAAAAGCTGAAAGTTGAGATACAACTAAGCGAAATGCGGGATCACAGTACGCTGGTGAAAATAACTGAAGGCAAAATGCCTGCAGATGCTACCGGCCTTACCTGGTATGGGGGAAATACAGAAGGATGGGCCAATTTCCTGGCCTGTTTGAAGGCCTATGTGGAATATGGGATCAACCTGAGAAAAGGCGCGTTTGATTTTATGAATGAAAAATAAAAGATCTAAAAGATCATATATAGAAGACATATGGGGGCAGGCGTATAAAAAAACCCGCTTCAATTTGAAGCGGGTTTCTCATCTAAAGTCTAACGTTTACCGTCTAACCATTACATCATTCCTGGCATTCCGCCGCCCATTGGAGGCATTCCGCCACCGCCACCGGCATTATCTTCCTTGATGTCTGTCAGGGCACATTCAGTTGTCAGGATCATTCCCGCAACAGAAGCTGCATTCTCCAGGGCTACCCTGGTCACCTTCTTGGGATCGATAATTCCTGCCTTAAGCATATCTACAAAAGAATTGGATTTGGCATCGTAACCATAGTTGTCCTTTCCTTCCAGTACTTTATTGATCACTACAGAACCTTCCCCGCCGGCGTTCTCCACGATGGTTCTCAATGGAGATTCAATGGCGCGGTTTACGATCTGGATCCCGGTACCTTCATCGGCGTTAGCTGGTTTCAGGTCGGCTAGGACAGCCTTTGCACGTACCAGTGCAACTCCACCACCGGCAACGATTCCTTCTTCTACAGCCGCGCGGGTCGCATGGAGGGCATCATCAACACGATCCTTTTTCTCTTTCATTTCTACTTCTGAAGCGGCACCTACATAAAGTACAGCGACTCCTCCAGCCAGTTTGGCCAGACGCTCCTGAAGTTTTTCCTTGTCGTAATCTGAAGTAGTGGTCTCGATCTGTGCCTTGACCTGGTTCACCCGGTTCTTGATGGTTTCGTTGTCCCCGGAGCCGTTCACGATCGTAGTGTTGTCTTTATCGATGGCTACTTTCTCTGCAGTACCTAATTGGTCTATAGTGGCATTTTCCAGGGTGAAACCTCTTTCTTCAGAAATTACGGTTCCTCCTGTAAGGATAGCGATATCCTCAAGCATGGCTTTTCTGCGGTCTCCAAAACCCGGTGCTTTAACAGCCGCGATCTTTAAAGATCCTCTGAGCTTGTTTACCACAAGAGTAGCAAGAGCTTCGCCATCCACGTCCTCAGCGATGATCAACAGAGGCTTGCCAGACTGGGCCACAGGCTCAAGTACAGGAAGCAGGTCTTTCATTGCAGAGATCTTTTTGTCATAAATAAGAATGTACGGGTCTTCAAGATCTGCAGTCATTTTTTCGCTGTTGGTAACGAAGTAAGGAGAAAGGTACCCTCTGTCAAACTGCATTCCTTCCACTACATCCACGTAGGTTTCAGTTCCTTTTGCTTCTTCAACGGTAATAACTCCTTCTTTCCCTACTTTTCCAAAAGCCTGGGCGATCAGTTCCCCGATCTGGTCATCGTTGTTGGCAGAAATAGAAGCTACCTGCTTGATCTTTTCAGAAGAATCCCCTACCTGCTGGGTTTGTTTCCCCAGGTTCGCCGTAAGGGCCTGCACTGCTTTGTCGATACCGCGCTTGAGGTCCATTGGGTTTGCACCTGCGGCAACATTCTTAAGTCCTTCTTTTACAATCGCCTGTGCAAGAACGGTAGCGGTAGTTGTTCCGTCCCCGGCAAGGTCATTGGTTTTGGAAGCCACTTCCTTGACCATCTGGGCACCCATGTTCTCCAGGGCATCTTCCAGTTCGATCTCTTTGGCAACTGTTACACCATCTTTGGTTACTATGGGCGCTCCAAAAGATTTACTGATAATAACATTACGTCCTTTTGGACCCAGGGTTACTTTTACTGCGTTTGCTAATGCATCCACACCACGCTTAATTCCGTCGCGTGCTTCAATGTCAAATTTTATGTCTTTAGCCATGTTTAAATTGTTTTTTCCCCCTTGGGGGTTTAGTTAGTTGAACTCTTAAAGGTGTGAGGTAAAAACCACCCGGTAAGAAAATAGGGTGGTACAGACCACAGTAGTGATTATACTATGGCAAGAATATCATCCTCTCTCATCATAAGGTAGTCTGTACCTTCCAGCTTAAGCTCGGTACCGGAGTATTTTCCGTAAAGAACGGTGTCACCAACCTTGACAGTCATCTCGTGGTCTTTTTTACCACCTCCTACGGCCACTACTTTACCTTTTTGTGGTTTTTCCTTAGCGGTTTCGGGAATGTAAATTCCTGAAGCAGTCTGAGTTTCGGCTGCTACAGGCTCAACAAGTACTCTGTCTGAAAGAGGTTTAATGTTTAGTGCCATTTTACAAATGTATTTTAGTTAATGATTGCTTTAATTGAACTGCCATAGAGTCGAAAATTATGCCACAGAAAAAATGCTGACATTTGGCAAAAAAAAATGCCAGCTTGTCATAAGCCGGCATTTTTAAAAAAGATTTTCGATGTACTTACTGAGCGTCGTCCTGAGTTTGTGCAGGAGGATTAATAGGAGCGGGAATGTTTGTTTCCACTTCTGGTTCATCACCCATGATCCTGGATTCAATAGTTCCGGTTCCATCCATGATGGTAACATTAGACAAAAGGATGAGCGCTAAGAGTAAAGTAGCCAGCGTCCAGGTGCTTTTATCCAGGAAGTCGGTCGTTTTTTGAACGCCACCAAGCTGGTTGGCCCCTCCTCCAAAAGAAGAAGATAAACCACCTCCTTTAGGGTTTTGTACCATGATTACTATCACCAGCAGGAATGCGACGATAATGATTAATGCTAAAAAGATTGTGAACGTGCTCATTATTGTTACCTATTATTGTTCTTGTAATTTCTCGATTGCCCGAATTTGGTCTGCAAAGAAACCACTTTTTTCGGGATTTTTCAAAATTAAAATTTTATATGCCTGAATGGCTTTTTTATAATTCTTCTGTTCCAGATAGACCCGGGCCAGAGTCTCGGTCATGAGGGCTTCCGGGGTGATGTGGTTCTCTTCTGCCAGGTTGACCTTTTTGCCGGTCCTGGCAGGAGTGATCCGGGGATTTTTGGAAATGAATTCATCAATAAGTTCCAGTTTCCTGTTTTTATCTGATCGGTCCTGTGAATCTTCTTCCTCCCGTTGGACGGGTTTTGCCTTGGTCAACTTTAGCCATTCTGTGAAGGAGTGGTTCTCATTTCTGGGGAAAGAAAGGGGAGACCCCATTCTTAAAACATCCCTTTTTTCCTCCTCCTTTGCGGGTTTTGACCGGGAAAATAACTCGGGGTCAAAAATGCGTTCAGATTCCCTGACCTTCATCTTAAGTGCCTCATCCAGAGTGAGGTTCTCATCTTTTTTCAAGCCTTCTTTGGATTCCTCAACGGTCTTCTTTTCCTGCTCCTTGATCTGCTCGGCGATTTGATTCTGGTTGAATTCATCTGAAGTGATAAAATCAAACAGAATACTGCGGTCTATGGTGTAGGCAGCCGTTATTTTCAACTCCTTATTATAATGCAGGCTGTTGGCATTTTTTAGTCCTTTTAGCCTTACGGCACGGGCTGCCTGGAAGTAAGGGAATTGCTCCAGTACTTCGCCAAGCCCGGTAGTATGTGCCGGGGTGATCGATGCCGGTCGTTGCAGCAGGTTTGTGAGTTCTTCTTGTTTCATTACCAATTTGCCAGTGAAGCGTTAAAAATATCCTGAGTGATGCGGGTAAAGATCTCTTCGAGGGCATTTGTCAATACTGCCCCAGAGAGTTGGGCGCTGGCAGGGTAGTCATAATAGAAAGAGAACCTTCTGTCGAAATCCTTTTCAGGCTGCAGGGTGTTAAAGAACCGCACCTGTACCACAATAGTGAGCCGGTTTTGTGCCGCCGTACTTTCAGCAGTGGCAGACATAGGGGCGACGTAATAATCGATGATCTCTCCCTCATAAACCAGGTCGGCATTCGAATCTGTAAGATTAAGGTTGGTCTGGTTCTGGATGAGGTCCTGCAATTGACGGGTGAACGTCAGGTCAATTCCCGGTTCTACTATAGCTGCCGCATTCTGGAAATAATTTACCTGGAAGCTGCGGGCATTTCCCGTATCGGCTCCGGTAAAGGAATAGATCCCGCAGGCAGAAACCGTGCTTAAAAGGAGACCGAAAAAAATGATTTTTATGTTTCTCATAAATATACACCTTGTTGATGGTGTGAAAATGATTACAAATCGTACTGTTTGATTTTTCTGTATAAAGTTCGCTCGCTTATCCCCAGTTCATCGGCAGCAGCTTTACGCTTGCCACCATGCCGTTCCAGGGATTTTTTAATGAGTTCCAGTTCTTTATCCTGCAGGGAGAGGGTCTCTTCTTCCTCGATCTCTTCGGCAAAATAATATTTATCCTTTTTTTCGGGAGTGTTTTCTTGTTGGATCTGCAATACCTGCAGCTGCTCGTCAGAAATTTCCTCCGGCTCAACTTCCTCCTCATTGCCGCCATAGATCTTCCTGATGAGCCCTTCGTTCTCCTCCTGTACCTTTTGACTGTTGCCGCTTTCCATCAATTCCATGGTAAGCTTTTTCAAATCGTTAAGATCACTCTTCATATCGAACAGCACCTTATAAAGGATCTCTCTTTCATTGCTGAAGTCGCTTTCCTTTTTCTTCTCTTCGATCACCGCCGGCAGGTTGCTGCCAAGGCCTGGAAGGTAGTCCTTCAATTTTTCGGCGTTGATCTCCCTTTCCTGTTCCAGGACAGAGATCTGTTCTGCGATATTCCTTAACTGCCGCACGTTCCCGTTCCAGCGATACTTCTGCAGTAATGCTACCGCGTCATCCTCCAGACGTATGGTAGGCATTTTATATTTCATGGCGAAATCTGAAGCGAATTTCCGGAAAAGCAAATGTATATCCTCTTTTCGCTCCCTAAGCGGGGGCAGATGAATTTCAACCGTGCTTAACCTGTAGTACAGGTCTTCCCTGAATTTCTCCTTTTTAATGGCTGTGAACATGTCCAGGTTGGTAGCTGCCACAATGCGTACGTTGGTCTTTTGAACTTTGGAAGATCCTACCTTAATGAACTCCCCGTTCTCAAGTACCCGCAGCAGGCGTACCTGGGTGGTAAGTGGAAGCTCTCCTACTTCATCGAGGAAAATGGTGCCCCCGTCAGCGACCTCAAAATAACCGCTTCTGGTTTGGGTAGCACCGGTAAAGGCTCCTTTTTCATGCCCAAAAAGCTCACTGTCAATGGTTCCCTCAGGAATGGCCCCGCAGTTTACGGCTATATATTTACCATGTTTGCGGTGGGACAGGGCGTGTATGATCTTCGGAATGCTCTCTTTTCCTACTCCGCTCTCTCCCGTTACCAGAACCGAAATGTCTGTGGGGGCTACCTGTATAGCTTTTTCTATAGCCCGGTTTAGTTTCTCGTCATTGCCGAGAATCCCAAACCGTTGTTTTACTGCTTGTACTGATTCCATATATTTCTTCAAATCTCCAATTGGGAGAGCTTAAGCGGATCGTCTTAATTCCAAATTCCAAAAAGCAAAATCCACATTCCAAGGTCCAATCTCTAAATTCCAGGTTCCAACCTGAATTCACAGAATTCTCTGAACTACGAACTGCTGCCTCTGCACTAATTATTCTCGCTAAATCCAATCGCCTCTCCTATAAGGGTTGCGCTGGTACAGTCATTAATTTTTACATTTACAAAATCCCCTACTTTATACTGCTCCTTCGGGAAAACAGCCACCGTGTTCTGGGTGGTCCTTCCGCTCCAGTGCGCATCAGATTTCTTGGATTCTTTTTCGATCAAAACCTCTACCGTTTGCCCCACAAATTGACGGGTCCTGAAATGACTGTGCTTCTGCTGGAGATTTACGATCTCGGTAAGCCGTCTTTTTTTCACCTCTTCGGGAACATCGTCCTCCAGCTTCCTGGCGGCCATGGTTCCCGGTCTTTCTGAATATGCGAACATGAACCCGAAGTCGTATTTTACATATTCCATGAGTGACAACGTATCCTGGTGGTCTTCTTCGGTCTCTGTGGGGAAGCCGGTGATCATATCCTGGGAAATCGCACAATCGGGCATGATCTTCCTGATGTTGTCGATCAATTCAAAATACTCTGCCCGGGTATGAAGCCGGTTCATTTCTTTCAGGATCCTATCGCTTCCGCTTTGTACCGGGAGGTGGATGTATTTACAGATATTAGGGAATTTTGCCATCACCTCGATCACATCTAGGGTCATATCCTGTGGATTCGAGGTTGAGAACCTGATCCTCATTTTTGGCTGGGCTTCGGCTACCAGTTGCAGGAGCCCCGCGAAATTCGTAGCGGTTGCTTTCTGCATCTCTGAAGCGTTTTTGAAGTCTTTCTTCAGGCCGCCGCCATACCATAAATAACTATCCACGTTCTGTCCAAGCAGCGTGATCTCCCTGAATCCTTTTTCTGCAAGGTCATTCACTTCTTCCAGGATGCTTTGCGGGTCACGGCTTCTTTCCCTTCCGCGGGTAAAAGGGACCACACAAAACGTGCACATATTGTCGCAGCCACGGGTGATGGAAACAAATGCAGAGACCCCGTTGCTTTGAAGCCGAACGGGGGAGATGTCCCCGTAGGTCTCATCCTTGGAAAGGATCACGTTTACCGCGTTACGCCCTTCCTCAACCTCATTGATGAGGTTGGGCAGATCCTTGTAGGCGTCCGGTCCCACTACCAGGTCCACTATTTTTTCCTCTTCCAGGAAACGGGCTTTAAGGCGTTCGGCCATACAGCCCAATACCCCTACCTTCATTGAAGGGTTGATCTTTTTGACTGCATTATATTTCTCGAGTCGCTTGCGTACTGTTTGTTCTGCCTTATCCCTAATGGAGCAGGTGTTGATAAGCACCAGGTCTGCCTCCTCAAGGTTTTGAGTGGTATTAAAGCCTTCCCGGGCTAAAATGGAAGCGACTATTTCACTGTCGCTAAAGTTCATTTGGCAGCCGTAACTTTCTATTAACAGCTTTCGGCCATTGTTGGCTTTGGATTCTGTGACAAGGGAATGCCCCTGTTTTTTCTCGTCTATTATCTTCTCCATAAATCGTAGAATACCATTAGGTAATTGAACGCGCAAAGATACGCTTTTAGTTGAGATGTGACAAAGTGACAGTAGAAAATTATGGGTATTCTGACCGGCCGAAAGCTCATTTTCGAAATTAAAAATGGCATATTTAAAATTTCCTATACTTTTGCAAAGAGAAAAATGATAGCTATGGCGAAGAATTTAGTGATTGTAGAGTCCCCTGCAAAGGCGAAGACCATTGAGAAATTCCTGGGTAAAGATTATAAGGTTGCCTCGAGCTTTGGTCATATTGCCGACTTGCCCACCAAGGAGTTGGGCGTGGACACAGAGGGGGATTTCACTCCTAAATATATAGTCTCCAAAGATAAGAAGGATGTGGTTCGAAAGCTGAAGGCTTTAGCCAAGGATGCCGATATGGTATGGCTGGCCAGTGATGAGGACCGGGAAGGAGAGGCTATTGCCTGGCATTTGGCCGAAGAACTGCAGCTGGATAAGGAAAAAACCAGGAGGATCGTCTTTCATGAGATCACCAAATCTGCAATCCTGCGGGCGATCGAAAATCCTCGCGGGATCAATTATAACCTGGTAAATGCACAGCAGGCGCGGCGGGTTTTAGACCGGCTTGTGGGTTATGAGCTTTCCCCGGTATTGTGGAGGAAGGTGAAAGGAGGGCTTTCTGCCGGAAGGGTGCAGTCGGTTTCTGTAAGGCTGATCGTGGAAAGGGAGCGTGAAATCCAGAATTTTAAGCCTGAAGCTTCCTTTAGGATCGATGCCGAATTTACTTCGGAAGAAGGGAAGGTCTTTAAGGCGAAGCTTCCGAAGAACTTTAAGACCCGGACTGAAGCCGAACAATTCCTGTCCCAGAATATAGACGCCGAATTTAAAGTAGCGGACCTCACCACCAAACCGGCAAAAAAATCCCCGGCACCGCCATTTACCACATCAACCCTGCAGCAGGAAGCATCAAGGAAATTATACTTTTCTGTAAGCAAGA
>JBEPWW010000033.1:0-13329 GCA_041642215.1 Salinimicrobium sp.
ACGTGCTGCTTTAAATCCTCTTTTCGCACCTTCTCACCCATGGCATCAAACTGCTCGGGAGTATTGAGGTCTCCAATGAGTTTACTGGGGAAAATATTGTTTTTCCACTGCTCCCAGGCTCCGGTTAAAGCCTCTTCTTCAGTTTTGGCATACGAAACCTGAACCTTGAGGATCATGGATTTCCCTTCCCCCTGATTTTCTTTAAAGGATGTGACCATTTTTTTCAATTCTTTTACCGGTTTTGAAATGGTAATAAGGCCATCTGCCCAGGAAGAGAGCCAGGCAGCGGTTTTTTCAGTAAGGGCCGCACCGTAAACAGGAATGGTACGGCTAGGTATCGTGAAAAGCTTTGCGTTCTCCACGTTAATAATACCATTATGGGTCACATAATCCCCGGCCCACAAGTCCCGTATGACTTCAACTGATTCCTTTAAGCGGGCATTGCGCTGCTCTTTGGAGGGCCATTTATCGCCGGTTATATTCTCGTTCAGGGCCTGACCGCTTCCTGAACATAACCAAAATCTTCCCGGGAACATTTCTTCAAGGGTAGCGGCAGCCTGGGCTATTATAGCCGGGTGGTATCGCTGCCCCGGAGCGTTCACAATTCCATAATCCAGATTGGTCACCTGCATTGCCGCACCCAGCCAGCTCCAGGCGAATCCACTTTCCCCCTGTTTATTACTCCAGGGATGAAAATGATCTGAAGAAAGGATGGAGGTAAAACCTGCTTCTTCTGCTTTTTGCACAAGTTTAAGTAAATGACTTGGAGAAAATTGTTCATGGGAGGCATGATATCCTATTTCCATAAAGTGATTTTTTGGCGTTCCTTCCTAAATTACTAAAATGAGAATAGCTCCTCAAGCATTCCTCTGATTTTCAGTCTTAAATAAAAGATAAAGTTTCCTAAAGGACTGAATAAGATATGATTTTAATCATTTTCTATCTGGTGATATCTTTCTAGTTTTGAGATATTTAAAAATCAGACAAAAAAAACCTAATGAGCACACCTCTTATACGTCACGAATCACTTAAGCCTCTAACCAGAGATCATCACCATGGGCTGCTCCTCTGCTGGAAGATCAGGGAAGGAAGAAAAAATAAAGTCCCTTCGGAACGCATAAAGGCATACACAGATCATTTCTATTCTACTCAGCTGGCCCCACACTTTAAATTTGAGGAGGAGGAGGTTTTCCCCTTACTATGTGAGGAACACCCCATGAGAAGGCAGGCTCTAAATGACCACCGGCGATTGGCATCCCTTTTTGCTGAACAGGATAATATCGAGCATTCCCTGAAAACTATTGAGAAAGAACTGGAAGAACATATCCGCTTTGAGGAACGGGTGCTTTTTCATGAGATCCAGGAGAAAAACAGTGATGAAGACCTGAAAAGGATCGATAGTAAAGAAAAAGAACTGGCAACACCCGATCCCAATGAGTGGACGGATAAATTCTGGACAAAATGAAAGAACCCACAGGCTATGAAACAGTAAGCGAGGCTATTAATGACCTTTCCCGTAAAGGTTATTCTTCCAACTTTCGACTGGATACTGAGAATGACCGGCTAATTTGCAGTGATACTACAAGACCGTTGTATCCTGAAGACTTTGAAATTGACGCCGTATACCGTTTTGAAGGAGAAACCGATCCCGGAGATGAAATGATCGTATTCGCCATTTCATCCAAAAAAGATAACATCAAAGGAGTGGTCGTTAATGCGTATGGCATGTACGCCGATGCAGATTCCTCCAGGATTGTTGAACATCTAAGAAAGCATTTATGAGTTTATAACCACTTTTTCTTTTTAAAGTAAAAAATCATGCCCACCACCATGACTAACATGGTCCCCAGGAGAATGAAGTAACTGTATTTCCATTGCAGTTCGGGCATGTATTCAAAATTCATCCCGTAGATCCCGGCAATGAAGGTAAGAGGTATAAAAATGGAAGCCATTATGGTAAGAACTTTCATTACCTCGTTCATTTTATTGTTGATGGTCGACATGTACATATCCATGAGTCCCCACGACATTTCCCTGTAGATCTCAATGTTCTCAGAGACCTGGATGACATGATCATATAAATCCTTAATATAATTCACCGTTTGTTCATGAATGAGATCATGATCAAGTTTTTCCAGCCTTCCCACAATTTCGCGTAATGGAAAGATCGCCCTTCTTATCCTTAGCATGGTGCGTTTTAACTCCTGTATCTCCAGGATGATATCATCGCCGGAAGCCGCATTGTACAACCTTTCCTCCATGTGCTCGATTTTGTCACTCATTTCCTCAATGACCAGGTAATAATTATCCACTATGGCATCCAAAAGCGCATAGGTGAGATAATCTGCCCCCCGGCCTCTTATTCGGCCTGTCCCTGTGGCCAGACGTTCTCTTACGCCATTGAAGACATCTTCCCCTGCCTCCTGAAAAGTGAGAACATAATTTTTTCCCAGGACCATACTCACATGTTCAAACTCCAGATGCCCATTATTTTTGTGATAAAGCATTTTGACCACTATGAAATAGTAATCCTGGTATTCATCAATTTTAGGTCTTTGGTTGGTGTTCACAATATCCTCCATGATGAGAGGGTGAAGATCAAAATGCCGCCCTATTTTTTCAATCTTTTTAGTATCGCTTAAACCATCAATGTTGATCCAGGTAATATGTTTTTCCTCCTCAAACTTAAAAGCGTCCTCCATCTTTTCAGGAGTTATCCTTTCATAATGAACCCCACTGTAATCAATCACTTCCAGCTTTGTTTCCACTGTTTCTTTCCTGCCTACATAAGTAACTGTACCGGGAGCCTGATGGAGGGATTTAGTGGATTTTGGCCTTCTCAATGAATATCTCCTTCTTTTTACCATGGATCTTGAATTTTTATAAAAGTAAATATAACCGTTTTCTGCCGGGAGTGGACACTCGAAGGCTTTAGGTTTTTTTATGGATGTTAACTATGGATTGGCTATTGTTTATTGAAAGGGGTTTGTTTTCCTTTGCAGCATGGTCGAAGAAAAGAAAGTTTTAGGTACCCTCAAAGAATATTTTGGATTTGATGATTTCCGGCCTCTGCAGAAACAGATCATTGATTCGGTTTTTAAAGGTAATGACAACCTGGTGATCATGCCAACAGGAGGTGGTAAGTCCATTTGTTTCCAGTTACCGGCTATTCTTCTGCCGGGGGTGACCCTGGTGATCTCTCCGCTAATTGCCTTAATGAAAGACCAGGTAGATGGGTTGACCGCTAATGGGATACCGGCGGCTTTTCTTAACAGTAGCCAGACAGAAAAAGAACAGCAGAAAATTTTCAGCAGGCTTCAGGAAAAGGAAATCAAATTGCTTTATGTCGCCCCGGAAAGCCTTCAGTATATTGACAGGGTATTTTCTTCCGGCAACATCAGTTTGATTGCAATTGATGAAGCCCACTGTATCTCCAGTTGGGGCCATGATTTCAGGCCGGCCTATACGCAGTTGGGTTACCTGAAGAATCGTTACCCCTCCACTCCTGTCATCGCTTTGACGGCAACGGCAGATAAGGCTACCCGACAGGATATTTGCGAACAGTTGAATATCCCTAAAGCCATAAAGCATATTGCCTCGTTTGACAGAAAGAATCTGAGCCTGGAGGTGCGACCGGGTACAAAAAAATACGTACAGATCCTTTCTTTTTTAAATTCCAGGCGCGGGGAAAGCGGGATCATTTACTGTCTTAGCCGAAAGAATACAGAAGACCTTGCCGCAAAACTTAAAAAGGACGGTCGGGAAGCGGCCGCTTATCATGCAGGACTTTCCCATGATGATCGTACAAAGATACAGGAGGAGTTCGTTAATGATAAAACAGGGATCATATGTGCTACCGTCGCCTTTGGGATGGGAATTGACAAATCTAATGTGCGCTGGGTGATCCATTATAACCTTCCGAAGAATCTGGAAGGATATTATCAGGAGATAGGAAGAGCGGGCCGGGACGGTTTGCCTTCCTCTACCCTACTCTTCCACAGTTATGCAGATGTGGTGCAGCTTAGAAAGTTTGCTGAGGGGTCGGGTAACGCTGATGTACAGCTGGCAAAACTGGAGCGTATGCAACAGTATTCTGAAGCCCTGAGCTGCCGTCGTAAGATCCTTCTCAGCTACTTTGGGGAACTTATCGCTGAGGATTGTGGCAACTGCGATGTATGTAAAAATCCTCCTGAATTTTTTGATGGAACGCTCATAGCTCAAAAAGCTCTTTCCTGCATCTATCGTTTAAATGGACAGGAATCCCTGGGGACGGTTATTGATGTTTTGAGAGGAGCTCAAAATGCAGCAGTTTATGATAAAGGGTATCAACATTTAAAAACCTATGGAATTTCCCGTGATATTTCCTGGCGAAACTGGCAGCAGTATATGATACAACTAATAAACCTTGGGTTTATTGAGATCGCTTTTCATGACCATAACAAGCTGCAGCTGACACCTCTTGCAAAAAAGGTGCTTTTTGAAGCATACAAGGTTCAGCTCGCAGAGGCTGGAGCGGTCGAAATGAAGAAAGAGTCTGCTTCTGCAGAAAACAAACCCGCTGCAGATAGCCTATTCGAAAAACTCCGGAAGCTTCGTCTCGAACTGGCAAAGGAGGAAGGGATCCCGGCATACCTTATATTTAATGATGCTACGCTAAAGGAAATGGAAAAAGAGCGCCCTATGACAGATGAAGATTTCCTCCGGATCAATGGAGTGGGCCGGCAAAAAATGCAGAATTACGGGTATCGTTTCATTAAGGAGATCATTAGCTTTAGTAAAGAAAAAAGGGAGAAAAAGAAAAAAAAGGGAAATACCTATCTCCTTACTTATGAATTATATAAAAATGGATTAGGCGTTGAAGAGATCGCAGCCGAACGTAAGTTGACTGCCACAACCGTTTACTCCCACCTTTCTAAATTATATACTGAAGGAAAGGATATTGATTTGCATCAATTTGTTTCAAAAGCAGATATTACAGCTGTTAAGAAAGCAAGAGAAGAACTCAATGCTCCCGATGGATTAAAACCGTACTATGAGCATTTTCAGGAAGCCATTGACTATTGGACGATTCGCCTGGCATTGACCCTTTTGGAAAGCGAAGAAACCTGATGTGGTATTCATTTCTTTCAGGAAGTTAATCGCTCCCTTTACAGTTGCCGTAAGTAGGTGAAGGCATCTTAAAATTGCAATTGGCAAGTTCTAACAACAAAATTATAAAAGTTCCCCCTTCTCCGGAGGGGTGCCTGAAAGAGGCGGGTTGGGATTTTTGGAACTATCATTGAAATTCCACCTTATTCAGGATCAGTCCGCTCCCGGGGGCAATATAATTCATACGCCTATCACTTTCCGGCTGCAAACTTTCCTTTAGCTCATCCAGAGTTATGACTTCCCTGCCCAATAAAACAAGTGTTCCCATCATGAGCCGGATCTGGTTGCGAAGAAATCCCGTACCTTCTACATGATAGGCCCAGGTCTTGTCTGGAAAAAAACTGGCTGTGATGACTTCATTCCTTCTAATCTCGGAAGTAATGACCTCCCGCTCTACTTCGGTATGTTGGGTGGGTTTGGTACAGTAATTATGGAAACTGTGTTTCCCTTCAAATAATTTTGCACCCTCCATCATTAATTCCACTTCCAGGGGACCTAAAAAAGTTGCGAGTAGAGGAGCGCAAAAAGGATGGCTCTTTTTCCCATGCGCGAACAGGTACACATATTCCTTGTTTTTTGGATTTTGAATGATATTGAATTTTGCATCCACTTCCTTTATTCCGGTTGCTCTTATATCAGGCGGCAGGTTTTGATTGAGCAGGATGAGAAAATCGGCAATATCATTCAGTGGAGAATGATCTACAAAAAGTTCAAATGCGGCTTCCTGAGCTGAAACCATAGCATCTGTGCGACTGGCTCCAAGCATTTTGAACCTGCGCTCTTCAAAAATGAATTTCAGGGTCCTTCGAAGTAAACCTTCTACTGTTTTTAATCCCGGTTGTCTTTGCCAGCCATGCAGCCTGTAACCCAGGAACTGTATATTGATAAGGTAATAAAAACGTTGTGGTTGCAAGGCTGCGTTATTTCTTCCAAAGATAATTTTTTTGGTCTTTTTGACTTAAAAATTCATAGGACCTTTTTCCTCTGTGTAAAATTCGTCCCCTCTTCTACCATCTGTCCGGGCATTCTGCATCTATTACTGATTAATAACTAACCTATTACTTATCTGTAAGAAAGCAACAATAGGGCTTGCCGGTATTTTAATAATTGCAATTTTGTTGGTGCTTAGATGGCATTCTTAGCTGCACCCGGTTTACCCGGCTGTTAGGCCGGGAAGATTCCTCCTGGTAGCCATGGGGTTGTCTGGATTGGCCTCTGGCGGATTCCCCGTATTTCATTTAGCTAGCCTGAAAGAAGGGGTTTTCCCACTCTTTAACGTTTGGTTAAAGCTTTTTCTAAGCAACTTTTGTATCTTCATTATGTAATGAAAGAAATATGATTTCAAGAGGAAAGCAAATCCTGGTCTACGGGGCATTAACAGTGATAGGACTCTATTTCCTTTTCGAAGGACTGGCTAAAGCCCAGGGATTTTTGGCGCCACTGTTCACGGCTATTTTTCTTGCCTTATTAGTGTTGCCCCTATCTCAGAAAATGGAAAGTTCATTTATGAACCGCATGGCTTCCTCCCTGCTAAACACCTTCATAATATTCGCGGTATCTGTAGGATTCATGGCTTTGATTTCATTTCAGGTAAAGAACGTGGTAGATGACTGGGATCAGATAAAGGAGACCATGAAACCAAAAATAGAACAATTACAGGATTGGGTGCTGGAACATACCCCGGTAGAAGAACAGGATCTGCAAAGGTCAGAAGGAAGTACAGGAGAGCAGGTAATGAGTTCTGGATCCGGTTCAAATGCAGGGAAGGCAGCCAGCTTTTTCAATGCGGTAATCACTTTTTTTGCCGATTACCTGCTTACCTTTATCTATATTTTTTTCCTGCTCAACTACCGGCACCGATTTAAAGGTTTCCTGCTTCGGCTTTTTCCCGAGCAAAAACAAAAAGAAGTGGGTACCACTATAAATGAAGCGGCAAAAGTGACCCAACAGTATCTGGTGGGAAAAATTATTCTAATAGGTCTCCTGGCGGTCCTATACGGTATAGGTTTGGGAGTTTCGGGAGTTGATAATTTTATATTGATCAGTATCCTTGCGGCTTTTCTCAGTCTGGTTCCCTATATTGGCAATATCGTTGGCTTTATGACAGCTTTGACCTTTGGATATCTTACTTCGGGGGAGACGGGCGTACTTATAGGTATTATTATTACGTTCTCTGTAGCCCAATTTGTAGAAAGTTATGTTCTTGAACCTTATGTCGTGGGAGACCAGGTTGACCTGCATCCCTTTTTGGTGATCCTGGCGGTGATCGTTGGAGGAATGGTCTGGGGTGTGATTGGAATGATCCTGGCCATCCCCATGTTGGCTATTGTCAATGTGATATTTATTCATGTTGCATCCCTTAATCCTTTCGCCTATTTATTCAGTAAGAAAAATCCTTTTAATTGACCGGTATTCCTTCAGAAAGATCCCTGGCCTTACAGTTTCATGGCTTTTTACAAACACCTGCCCTGTGGAACAATAGAGAATTCCTGGATATCCCTCAGTTCTTCACCAAACAGATACCTCCTGAGATAAAAGCTTTTGACCTTAATGTTCCTTCAAATCTAATATTGGGCCGAAGAGTAGAATATTTTTTTCAATACTACATTGAACAGTTCTCTAATGAAGAGATCCTCCTGGCCAATGCGCAGATCACTTCAAAAAAAACTACGATAGGGGAACTGGATTTCCTCCTTCGCAATAGATCATCCCAAAGCATCTCTCATGTTGAACTGGTGTATAAGTTCTACCTCTATGATCCTTCGATTCCATCTGAGACCGATGGATGGATAGGTCCCAACAAACGTGACAGTTTGGTCAAAAAACTAAAAAAACTGCAGGAACACCAACTTCCCCTTCTCTACCGCCCAGAAACGCGACCTCTGCTTGAACAACTCCAGATCAGGCCGGAAGAAGTCGGACAAAAAGTATGTTATAAAGCTAATCTTTTTGTTCCTTATTCTTTTCTCGAAAAATCTTTTTCGAGGATCAATCCCGAATGTTTACAGGGTTTTTGGATCAAGTCTGAAGAATTTACAGAGGAGGAATTTGGCAATCATCTTTTCTATTCCCCAAAAAAAGCTGACTGGCCTGTATCCCCCGAGAAAAACACCTGTTGGTTCTCTTTTGACCGGATCAGAGAGCAACTTTCCCTGCTTTTAGATCAGGGAAAATCTCCGCTCGTTTGGATGAAAAAAGATAACGGAGAGTATCAGAGATTTTTCCTGGTCTGGTGGTAAATTCTTGGCAGGAGTTAAGAGAACATTAACTGCAAAACCCGCTCTAATTAAGGAAAAATTATGACCGGTAACAGGCTTCATCTTTTGTAAATCCTTTCAAATAAAGTAACTTAACTAACAAATTAATCGAGGTAATACCGGCCCTTTTGATCAATAATAAGAGCCGGGTTTTATTGCCATCAAAAAAATCAGACTATGCCAATTTTGACAGAAGAACAATTTGAACGATTAGCAAATTTTGATAATAACCCCTGCATTTCGATTTTTATGCCCACTGAGCGAATGGGTAAGGATGTACTGGAGGAAAAAGACCGAATCCAGTTGAAATCCCAGTGGAAAAAGGCTTACGAGGAGTTAAAAGCCATGGGTTACGACCAAAAGAAAATTGATAAAATGGGAGAACCCGTGGAGGAGCTATTGGCGGATAAAAACTTTTGGAGACATCAGTCAGACGGGCTGGCTCTCTTTATTTCAGATGGATTCTTTGAGAAATACACCTTACCGGTAAATTTTGAAGCCTATACGTATATCTCAGATCATTTCTATTTAAAACCACTGGTACCCATATTTAATGAAGACGGCCGCTTTTATTTACTGGCTATACAAAAAAAGGAAAAGGTAGAATTATATGAGGCAACCCGTTATACTATTGGAGAAATTAAGGTTGATGATCTTACTCCTTCCCGCCTGGAGGACCGTGTGGGATACGATTACGAAGAAAAGCATCGTAAACATAAGACCCAGCGCAATAATATAGGGGCAAATCCTAATGGTGTCTCCACTCAGCACGGGTATGATGCAGCCAACAGGGACGATAAAAACGAACTGCTGCGTTTTTTCCGTGCAGTAGACAAAGGCCTGCACGAAATTTTACATAATGAGACTGTACCTATGGTTGTAGCATGTGATGACTCTTACTTCCCCATATTCCAGGAAGCAAGCCATTATAAAAATTTATATCCTAAAGTGGTGCCTGGAAATCCGGCTGCAGATTATGAGAATATCTTTGCTTTACATGCTGCAGCTCTCGATGTGTTGGAACCACATTTCCGGAAACGAAAAGAAGAAAAGATGGAAGATTTCAGAGAGTTGAAACCCGAAAGAACCTCTACCCGTATTTCTGATATACTTCCGGCAATCTATGAAGGAAAAGTAGATACCCTCTTTCTCCAGAACAGAGAGGACATTTGGGGTGATTACAATGAAAAAATGGCCTCTGTAGATGTTCATGAGGAAAAAAGGAATAGCAGCCGTTCTCTCATGAATCTGGCAGCCGTTAAGGTCATCGAGCAGGGAGGAAAGGTTTACCTGGTGGAAAATGAGTTCATGCCCGATAAAAGTTCAAAAATGAATGCCGTCTACAGGTATTAAAATTCCAAAAGCAAAAATGCTCTGTCAATTGACAGAGCATTTTTTTAGGTATAGACGGCCACTTTTCCGGTGGCTTCTTTGCAAAAAGATTTGATTTCCCTAAGCTCTTCCTCCAGATCATTTCCCGGATGTATCGGCGGAGAAACCTTCACCTTCTTTTTCCCATAGTCAATAGAGATCACTATGATGGGAACATTAGCAGCCCTGGCTATATAATAAAACCCGGTTTTCCACTCACTCACCTTCTTTCGTGTTCCTTCAGGAGCAATAGCCAATTTGAATTTATTTTTCTTTCGGAAAATATCAGCAATAGCTTCAACCTTATTCTGCCCTGAAGTACGATCTAATGAAATTCCTCCCATCCACCTGAAGTACCAGCCAAACGGGGGTTGAAACAATTCCTTTTTGGCTACGAATTTTATGTCCGCTCCAAGGATGCGTCGAATCAATAGTCCCATATAGAAGTCATGCCAGCTGGTATGAGGCACCACAATGACCACACATTTTTCTAAATTTTCCGGCCAGCTGCCAATCAATCGCCATCCCAGAAGCTTAAAGAAAACAACCTTAGCTAACCAGTTCACTCTCCCTGGTGCTTTTGGTTACTTCTCCGCTTCTTCTTTTTCTTTCTTCATATAGTAGCGCCAGTTCCCTTCCGGTCTGTCCTTTTACAGAAGTGTTCTCTTCGGCCCTTCTAATAAGATACGGCACTACTTCCCTAACCGGCCCAAAAGGAACCAGTTTGGCCACATTATAACCATATTCGGCCAGATTGTAGCTAATATGTTCCCCCATCCCGAAAAGCTGGGAAAACCATACCCGGTCATCATCATTAGCAATTCCTTTGTCCTCCATGATCTGCAGGGCCAGATAATTACTTACCTCGTTATGGGTTCCTATAAATACAGTGATATCATCAATATGTGCCAAACAATAGGTAAGGGCCCCATTGAAGTTTACATCTGTTGCCTCCTTGTTCTCACAAATAGGTGAGAGATATCCCATTTTGGCAGCCCGTGCATTTTCTTTTTCAAAATAGGCCCCCCGAACGATCTTGGCTCCTACTATAAATCCTTCTTCTTTCGCCCTGCTATGCAGATCTTTAAGATACTGGATTCGGTCCCAACGATAACATTGCAGGGTATTAAAAATGATTGCTTTTTCACGATTGTACTTAAACATCATTTCCTCAATCAATACATCGGCAGCATCCTGCATCCAACTTTCCTCCGCATCAGCCAATAACCTCACATCATTTTTATAGGCCGCTTCACAAATATGATTGACCCTGTTCTTAACCCTTTGCCACTCCTCCTCTTCTTCCAGAGTTAGACTGGCGTTGGCCGAAACTTTCTGCCAAAGCTCAAATCTCCCTATTCCTGTTGGTTTAAAAACGGCAAATGGGATCTCCTTTTTATTGGCTATGAATTTCACGATGTTGGTCTTGCGCTCAATGGCCTTTTCAAATTCGCTCTCCTTCTGTTTTCCCTCTACGGAATAATCCAGGATGCTATGCAGATTCTTGGAATGCATTTGCTCCACAACCGGGATACATTCCTGTTCGGTTGTTCCTGCACAAAACTGATTGAAAATGGTCTTTCTAATCAGGGTCTCTACAGGCAGATGGGCTTTTATGGCAAAATTGGTCAGGGCCGTACCCGCTTTGACCAACATGGGGCGATCGATCATTTCGAACAAAAAAATTGCCCGATCCAATTCTGAGTCGGTTTTTAACCTAAAAGCCGTCTCTGTGTCATTAAAGATTTTTCGTGTAATCATTAGTGTAAGGTTATATATACAAAGATAATTATTGGGTATGGATTTTTTACGATTTTTCTCCTTATTTTCGAGCCTTAAATTGAAAAAAAAATATGCAGAACAGTAGTGATTTCGCAGGACAAACCTCGGTGTTTTTCAATGAAGAAGGCTATAAAAAGTTGAACCTTTTTTTAGAGCAAAATTCGTTTACAAAACTTTTTATTCTGGTAGACACTCACACGCATGAATATTGCCTGCCATCCTTTATGGGCAAGTTAAAAACGAGCCTGGAAATCGAAATTCTGGAAATGGAAGCCGGTGAGGACCAAAAGACCCTGGAGACCTGTACCGGCATATGGAAAGTCCTGTCTGAATTAGGAGGGGATCGCAAAAGCCTACTCATCAATCTGGGAGGAGGGGTTGTTACAGATCTGGGCGGGTTCGTGGCAGCGACCTTCAAAAGAGGTATAACCTGCATTAACTTCCCTACTACCCTTCTGGCCATGGTAGATGCTGCCGTTGGGGGAAAGAACGGGGTAAATCTCGAAGGTATTAAAAACCAGATTGGAGTAATTAGACCTACAGAATTTGTGGTGGCAGATACTTCCTTTTTAAATACCCTCCCGGCTGCTGAGATGCGTAGCGGTCTGGCTGAAATGCTCAAACACGGGTTAATTTATGATGAACAATACTGGAAAAAACTCAATTCCCTGGAGGCATTGAAACCTGAAGACCTTGATGATCTCATTAAAGAATCTATAGAAATAAAAGAACAGATCGTTAAGCAGGACCCCAGGGAAGAGAATCTTCGCAAAAGCCTCAACTTTGGTCATACCCTGGGTCATGCGATTGAGGCCTATTTTCTGGAAACCCCGGGAAAAGAAAAACTACTACATGGGGAAGCTGTGGCAGCCGGAATGGTAATGGCCGCATATCTTTCTCATGAGCTTTGTGCCTTTCCCGCACAGACGCTCGAGGAGATAAAAAAAGTCATTCTCTCCCTGTATGGAAGAATCGATCTTAAACCAGAAGATGAAGAGCAGATCCTGGAACTATTAAAATTTGATAAAAAAAATGAAGGGGGAAAAATTAATTTTGTTCTTTTGAAAAAAATTGGAGAGCCGGTAATGGATTGTCACGTGCCAAAACGTCTTTTGCACCAGGCTTTTTCATACTATTTTGACCGCCAATAAGTTGAGGTCTTTTTTAAGAAAGAAACAAAAGAACTTTTTATTTAATTTAACGCGGGCGAAGATTTCAATTACTATATTTCGCCATTAGGAATGACCAAAGTACCATTTATGAAACGAATTATTGTTGACTACAAAAAGCTTACACCAGAAATATTGAGCCTGCTCGTAGAAAAGTATCCAGATGGTTATGATGATGATCAGATCATCTCCTTTAAAAATGCTAAAAATGAAACCGTGGATGCCGTGGAAGTGAGAACGCAGGATTGTATCTACCTTGTAAAGGTCAGTACCCGCCTGGAGAATACAATGGCCAATTATGATGAGGAAGATTATGATGATGCCGATTTTAATGAACCAATAGTAGAGATTCCAGAAAAGACCGGCGAAGAGGGATCTGATGAGGAAGAAGATTAGAATAAGGAACAAACAAAAGAGGAATCAATACGATTCCTCTTTTGTTTTGATTATAATTAAAAAAGCCCGATCAGGCATGTTGTTTCTCATGCTTTCCTTCCTTGATCTCCTCGATCACCTTAGCGTTAAAAGCTTCCAGGTCTCCCGGATTCCTACTGGTAACAAATCCCTGATCTACAACTACTTCCTTGTCTACCCAGTTCACC
>JBEPWW010000034.1:0-12946 GCA_041642215.1 Salinimicrobium sp.
ACCCCATCCTGTACCCGATATTGCAGCGGTCTTGTTGTTCGCATAGGTTCCGGCGCCAATTACGGGAACGTCTCCCACACGGTTGTATCTCTTATTGGTCATACCACCGGTTGAAGTGGCTGCAGCCAGGTTTCCGTTTTTATCGAGTGCGACAGCGCCTACTGTACCAAATTTGGAATCCTTAATTAAGGGGTCAACAAAGGCTGACCGGTTATCATCATGATCCAGTTGGGTTTTTTCCCTTTCTCTGATACGTTCAAGGCTTTTAAATCTGTTTTCGGTATAGAAATATTTGGGATCAACGATCTCTACATTGCGTTCTTTGGCAAAACGTTCAGCTCCCTTCCCGATCATCATCACATGCTCAGAATTTTCCATTACCTCAAAAGCGAGGTTGATAGGATTTTTAATGGTCGTTACTCCGGCGATTGCACCGGCATTAAGGCTTGCCCCGTCCATAATGGCGGCATCAAGTTCGTTGGTGCCTTCATTGGTGAAAACCGCTCCTTTTCCGGCATTGAAAAGAGGGGAGTTTTCCATGACATTAACTGCTCTCTGAACGGCCTCGATAGCCGTACCGCCGTTCTTCAAAATATCGTGTCCGGTTCTTATGGCTTTTTCTAGTTCGGTCTTGTAAGCCTGTTCAAGGGAGTCTGACATATTTTTTTTGAGAATAGTTCCCGCTCCACCGTGGATCACGATCCCGAAATTCTCTGTAGTTTCCCCGTCGGAAATGTTTTGTGGAGAGGCTTCAGCGACAGGAGCTTTGGATTGATCGTTGCAACTGAAAGCGAAGATCAAGGAAATTAATAAAAATGCTTTTTTCATAATATATTTTAGTTTGGGCCTGAAAGGTAGGAAAAATTCTCTTTTTCAAAACGCCTTACCTGCTTCACCATCTGTTAACAGCCGGGGATTCTGGTTAAAGATTGGCTTATAATATGTAAATTTAGGCTTAAAAAGTAGAGGAGATGAAAATAAACAGGCCTTTTAACCTCAATAAGTGGATAGAGCAAAACCGGGATATTTTAAAGCCGCCGGTGGGTAACAAGAGTATCTATCCTGCATCTGAGGATTATATTGTGATGGTGGTAGGCGGGCCAAATGCCAGAAAGGATTACCACTATAATGAAACCGAAGAACTTTTTTACCAGCTGGAAGGGACGATTCGGGTACACATACAGGAAGACGGGGAAAAACGAACTATGGAGCTTGGGCCGGGAGATATGTACCTGCACCCGGGAAAGGTGCCGCACTCCCCAGAAAGACCAGAGGGTTCTGTAGGTCTGGTGGTCGAAAGGAAACGCACAGATATTAATGCCAAGGATGGTTTGTTATGGTTCTGTGAGAACTGTAACAACAAATTATACGAGGTCTATTTTCCACTCAATGATATCGAAAATGACTTTTTGAGGCACTTCGAATATTTTTACGGCAGTAAGGAGCTGCGAACCTGTAATAAATGTGGTACAGTGATGGAAAAGGACTGATTAATTCTGAATCTTGAGGTCATGGAATTAAGTGCTTTACAAAGGGATTGCCCTTTATTTTTTTTAAATTCGCAACAGACCTTATCAAACAAAACAAAAAATTAAATTTAAATGAGTTCAATTGCCGAAAAATTTGGAATAACGCAGGCTCTTAAAGAGCTTGGTGTCCAGGATATCAATAATGGTACTTCTACAGGAAAGGAATGGTTTTCTTCAGGAGAAGCGATCGAATCCCGTTCTCCGGTAGACGATGCCCTTATAGGAAAAGTGAAATCTACCACCAAAGAAGATTATGAAAAAGTGATCAAGGCTGCTACAGAGGGTTTTAAAACCTGGAGGAGTATGCCGTCACCGCAACGAGGAGAGATCGTAAGAAAATTTAATGACGAGCTACGCAGGCTAAAAGAGCCTTTGGGGAAACTGGTTTCTTACGAAATGGGAAAATCCTACCAGGAAGGACTGGGAGAGGTGCAGGAAATGATCGACATCTGTGATTTCGCGGTTGGACTTTCCCGTCAGTTGCACGGGCTGACCATGCATTCAGAGAGACCGGGCCACAGGATGTACGAACAATACCACCCCCTGGGGGTGGTGGGAGTGATCTCGGCCTTCAATTTTCCCGTGGCAGTGTGGTCATGGAATACTGCCCTTGCCTGGGTATGTGGGGATGCCTGCATTTGGAAAGGATCTGAAAAAACACCGCTTACTTCTGTGGCATGTCAAAACATCGCGGCACGTGTATTCTCAGAAAACGGATTGCCGGAAGGGATCTCCTGTTTGATAACCGGAGATTATCGGGTTGGAGAAATGATGACGCATGATGAGCGCGTACCCTTGATCTCGGCCACGGGGTCCATTAAAATGGGTAAGATCGTCGCTCAGGCGGTTGCTGCACGTTTAGGTAAGTCCCTGTTGGAATTGGGCGGGAACAATGCCATAATCGTAACTCCCGATGCCAATATCAAGAATACAGTGATAGGGGCAGTGTTTGGGGCTGTAGGTACCTGTGGGCAAAGATGTACCTCTACCAGAAGGCTGATCGTGCATGAGGATGTGTATGACAAGGTGAGAGATGCGATAGTGGAGGCATATAAGCAGCTGCGTATAGGAAATCCACTCGATGAAAATAACCATGTAGGGCCGCTAATTGATAAAGATTCTGTAAAAAATTATCAGGCAGCTTTGGAAAAAGTGGTGGAAGAAGGTGGAAAACTCATCGTGGAAGGTGGGGTTCTCGAGGGTGAAGGTTACGAAAGCGGGTGCTACGTGAAACCTGCTATTGCTGAAGCAGAAAACCATTATGAGATCGTACAGCATGAGACATTTGCTCCTGTTTTATACCTCCTGAAGTATAAGGGAGATCTTCAAAATGCGATTGATCTGCAGAATGGAGTGAGACAGGGATTGTCTTCAGCCATAATGACAAACAACCTGCGTGAGGCAGAACGCTTCCTTTCTGTGGAAGGATCTGACTGCGGGATAGCAAACGTGAACATAGGGACATCAGGAGCTGAAATTGGCGGTGCCTTTGGAGGTGAAAAGGAAACCGGAGGCGGCAGAGAATCAGGATCTGATGCCTGGAAGATCTACATGCGCCGGCAAACCAACACCATCAACTATACAACCGAATTGCCTCTTGCACAGGGGATCAAGTTCGATCTTTAGAGTTTTGCCTATACAGTATGGGAATAAAAAAGCCCGTTTTCAATCAGAAAGCGGGCTTTTTTTGTCAAAATGTTTTCTTGTTTATAAGGTTCCATTAGGGGCGACCCATTTGAACTGGTGCGGGTCCTGTGGGACCTTTATACGTTCTGCAATACGGGTCATCCTGTCGGGTAATTTCACCAGGTAATCCCTGGCTTTTTCAGCTTTATCTGTAAGAGAGGTCATTTTCTCGATCTCCCAGAAATCATTCAGTTTTTGAAGGATCTCGATGTAGTCCTGAGTGGTATATACCCCGAGCCTTTGTGCGGCATTCGAGAAATTTTCAAAAGCTTCTCCAATTCCCTGACCTGATTCCCTGATGAACTGCGCCGGCATAACGATCTTCTTTTTCATCATATCTTCAAAAGCAAGCATCATTTCACTGGGGTCGTACTCAAAAATTGTTTTTACGAATTCCCGGTAAGCCAGGTGGTGCCTCATCTCATCCCCGGCAATGATATTGCACATCTTGGCCAGCATCTTGTTGCCTTTTTTTCGGGCAAGTTGTCCTACTCTCTTGTGGGAAATATTAGTGGCTAACTCCTGGAAACTGGTGTATATAAAATTCCGGTAAGGATCTCTCCCGGTCCCAATATCAAAACCATCATTGATGAGGTATTGGGTGGTTTTTTCAATTTCCTTCATATCTACCCTTCCAGAAAGGTATAAATACTTGTTAAGCGTATCTCCATGGCGGTTTTCTTCGCCGGTCCAGTGCCGTATCCATTTCGCCCAGCCGTTTTGATTCCCTTTGGTGGCCCCATGCTGCTCCACTCCCTCCATATCCATTAGCCATGATTCGTAGGTTGGCAGGGCTTCTTCTGTGACCATATCGGCTACCAGTACAACCCAGAAGTCATAGCCTAATTCTTTGGCTTCCTCTCTTACTTGGGTGACTTCTTCAAAAAAACTCTCGTCCTGGGAATTCGGCAACAAGTCTGTAGGCTGCCATATATCTTCCACCGGCACGAGGTATTTATCCACATAATCATCTATAGATTTCTCTACAGTTTTCATTACTTCCAGTCGAATATTCTCTAATGGCATATAGTAGGTGTTAGGATTTATAAACAATTTAAATTTACGCTCTCCAAACCGGGGAGGGTAATTAGCAAATATAGAAAGATAAAAATAGAAGAATTTAAAAATCGTCTTAATTTCTACCTCTTTCGTTGGGGTACATTTTCCATACGGGATCGCTTTGTATGACCTCTTTTGTGGAGACATTCATAAGGGATAGCCTTCCTTTAAAAGCAGCGCCTGTATCCACATTCCAGACATTGGCTGCTTTTTGAGGCACAGATTCCCCTATGCGAGTCACCGGCGTATGTCCTATGAAGATCTCCTTAAACAACTTTAGCCTTTCAGGATAGCCTGTATCCCCGGGTTTAAGATTGGGATCGATCGAAAGTGCCATTTCCCATAATGTGCGGTCCCAATAGAAAGGAGTGGGATAATATTCCTTTTCCGGGCCCTTTTGATTGGTAAAACCGGCATGTACATAGAGGCGGTTCTTTCGGTCGATATAATAATTCAGCATCTGTTCATAGAATTCAATATGCTCAGCTTTTTGTTCTTCAGAAAATTGCCTGTAAGCATCAATACTTGATTGCCCTCCATGCTGCAGCCATTCGTCATGCAACTCCCCTGTTTTTAACCAACGATAGGTGAGATCATCATGGTTTCCCCGCAAGAAGATGCAGGAGTTTTGTTTGCCAAGATCTATTAAATAAGACACCACGTTGGCAGAATCACTCCAGCCATCGACATAATCCCCCAAAAAGATGAGTTTATCGCGAGGTGTGATCTCTGCCTTTTCCAAAACCTGGATGAGGGCTTTTAAACCTCCGTGTATATCGCCAATTACTAAAGTTCGTTCCATTAATTATATTTAACTTTTCTAAGGATACGTAAGCTGTCTTTATACAGCTGGTACACCTGGTGATTATAATTCTTTAACAGCAGTTTCGCATCTTCCAGCCTTTCGATCGCGTCTTTAAAATCATTGAAGTAACACAAAAGATAAGTGGCCGGCAAATTTTGCAGGTCCCTTTCTTCGTGAGGGGTAAGGGGCACCTTTTTTTTTAACTTCGCTATCAGGGCATTATTCGTATTGTAAATATGATGCAGACTTTTCCTGTCAAACTGCGGCGGCGTAAAAAGCAGCTTGGTTTGCATTTCATAGGTAGCATTTTCCCTAAAATGAATGTTTACCTCTTCCAGGGGGTAATACCTGAAATTGTCATTAAGCCCCAGGCGTACAAATTCCACTATCCTGAAATAGTCCCCGGTAATGCTGATACTCACCTCATCAAATTCTGAATAAAAAAGTTTGACCTGTTCATTGATAAGAGCAATATCCACCCTGGAAAAAAAAGTTTTATCATTTACCGTCTTCTTCTTTCCAGACCAGCAGACCACAAAGTATTCTTTAAATACTTTGTAAGTAGGATTTATATCCTGGTGATTGCTGAAAAAATCGAACACCCCGTCAAGCGTGAGCTCAATGTTGTTCTGGGAATGCGCCTCAATGGAAGACACAATTTCCACGTTGTCATGCATACTGCGATGAGGTAAAGCAAGAGGCTTGCTGATACTTCCCTCCCGAAAGAAAGCAGTGCCGGCTTCATATTTCCAAATATTCTTTCGCAGAAAACAGAGGTTCCCGTTGTGCGGCCTTATGCTTACCAGCCCTACCACAAGATCTCCTGACAGGTGCGGGAAGGGAATGTTCTCATATGAGACAAGAGGAGGATTCTGTAGATAGGCATTGATGAGGTTCTGTATCTTACTGTCATCAAAAAACTCCACCCCTGTAATGGCGTTATCCTCATCTTCCACCCCTATGACCATATAGGAATTATTGTGGGGGTTGGAATTGGCAAGGGCGCAGACATGCTTGAGGAATTTAGCTTTTCCTTCCCGGTCCCCCATGTTGATCTGTCGTTTTTTGTCATAAAAACTGTTCTCACTGCTGTGGGCGAGGAGGTTTTTAATTAAAAGACGTTTGTTGATCATTTTGGGGAACTTTTTTTATGCATCTTCTAGTCCTCGTCTGGTATATTAGCGTCTCCCTTTGTTATAATGGTAGAACTGGCCTGCGCTGTGGGAAGTACCAGGAGATCGGCTATATTTACATGCTGGGGGCGTGTCACTACGAACCTTATGATGTCTGCTATATCCTCCGGTCGAAGAGGTTCGTAGCCTTTATAAACCTGTTTTGCCCGTTCCCTATCCCCTTTGAACCTTACCTCACTGAAGCCGGTTTCCACAAGCCCGGGATTTACGGCCCCTACTCTTATGCCTTTTCCATTAAGATCCATACGCATTCCTTTATTGAGGGCGTCTACGGCATGTTTACTCGCGCTGTAGACATTGCCGTTGGGATAGACTTCCTTTCCTGCGATCGAACCTATATTGATGATATGTCCCTGTCCCCTTTTTTCCATCCCCGGGATAACTGCTTTGCTCACATATAGAAGACCCTTTACATTTATATCGATCATGGCATCCCAGTCATCCAGGTCTCCGGTGTGGATAGGATCGAGGCCGTGTGCATTTCCGGCATTGTTGACCAGAATATCGATCTTCTGCAATTCTTGAGGCAGTCCGTGGAAGGCTTCAAAAACTTCATTTTTTCTGCTCACATCGAAATTCAGGGTGTGAACCTCTACCCTGGCTCCTAATTCATCCTGCAGTCGGTCCAGTTCTTCCTGTCTCCTTCCGCAGATGATGAGATTTATTCCTTCTTCTGCAAAAGCAATAGCGGTAGCTCTGCCAATCCCGCTGGTAGCACCTGTAATTAATGCCAGTTTTTTCATAATGCTAATCTGTTTTAATTAACCGGTCCGGATCTTTTGATCATTTCTGATAATGCCAATAGATCCTCTTTTTCAAAGTTAATATTTTTTGCGGCGGCAGCGGCCTCAATTCTTTGTCTGTCTGTTTCCTCAATTACGGGATAGATATGGGCTGGATGTTGAAGCAGGCAACCGATTAGTAACTGCTGCGGAGTGGCCTCGTATTTATCAAGCCAACCCTGCATCGCGTTATCCTTTAATAAGGTTTCCTCATATTTTCTGTTCCAGCTGCACCATGCCATATTCGTGAAATCGGGGGTGATAAGGTTCTTAAGATTTAACTCTTTTTCTTTTCCATCTTTTTCGACAGAAGGAAGTGGCCACTTGAAAAGATTTACCATTAACGGCATTTTCGGGCTAATCAGGTCTCTTTCGGGATATGCTAAATTAATGCTCCCAATCTCCATTATTTTTCCCCGCGAGAAGAGAACATCCAGTTGAGGCAGTATCTCCTCCCGGGATAGGGAGACATCCAGCAAAAGCAGGTCCAAATAATCAGTCTGGTTCTTTAACAGCAACTCATCTACTCTGGAAATAAGATCTGTGGGGCGTGTTACCTGGGCCAGGAGCTGTATCTGGTCCCGGCTGAGACCACTTTCGCTAAGGGCTGTTCCGAAAACGTATTCTGAAGCATTGGTTCCCCCGAAATCTGTAAGAGAAAATGAGGTGATATCCAACTCCACACATTCATGAAGCAGGTTGATCATTTCTCCCTTTCGATGGTTTTTCTCCCATGTATCTGTGGCCTGGACAATACGGGAATAGGAATTTTTGATTCTCATTTTTTAAAAATAAGAACATTTGGGATACGCGGGAAAAACCCGCAGTTAAAGCAGGGTTAAGGAACGTTAAACAAAGTTAAAAAATAAATTAAAGGAAATTTCTGACAGCAATGTGACGTTATCCTCCCTAAACCCAAAAAACCTATTTATGAAAAAGTACCAATTATTTTTGTTGACCCTTTTATTTGCAGGTGGCTTTATTGCCTGCAGCAGTGATGACGATTCTGTCGATGAATCTGTGGGCACTGCACGAGTTTCTGTTGAACTTACTGATGCCCCGGGAAATTATGATGAAGTATGGGTGGAAATCGTGGATGTAATGGTACAGTTGGAAACTGAATCAGAACTGGCCGGAGTGGATGAAGAAGGCTGGATAAGCCTTGGTAATATCAAGACGGGCACCTATGATCTTCTTACCCTTACCGGTGGTATGACCGAACTTTTGGCAGACAGTGAAATACCCGCGGGTAACCTGCAGCAAATGCGACTGGTCCTGGGAAGCGGAAATGAGATCGTGGTGGATGGCGTTTCCTATACGCTTAAAACCCCCAGCGCAGATCAGTCAGGGCTCAAACTCAATGTTAATGAAGAATTGGAAGCGGGACAGCATTATAACTTTATCCTTGATTTTGATGTAGCCCAGTCGGTTGTGAAGACAGGGGACACGGGTAATTACAATTTAAAGCCGGTAATTCGTGTTTCGGCTGAGGAAAATTCGGGAACTATAGTGGGATCGGTTCATCCTACCAGTGAGACTGTATTGGTAACTGCCCAAAACAGTACAACCACTGTTTCGGCTTATTCCGGAGCAGAAGGGAAGTTTCAGTTGCATGGTTTGCCGGAGGGAACTTACAAGGTAACCATTACCCCGGGTGAAGAATCAGGATTTCCGGAGCAAGTAATTAATGATGTGAAGGTCGAGGTAGGAAATACTACCGATCTGGAAGTGATATTTATGGATTAATATTTTTAAAAAAAAGGGATGAATTAAAGCAGCGGAGAGGTCCGCTGCTTTTTTTGTTTTAACAAATTGTTAACAAAAGTTGGTTGAATATTTGCACAATTTGCGGCATTACGTTTATGTTAGTTATCTTCACCATTTAAAAGAAATAGAGCATGCAGGAAAACCATACCGCTGTCGATATAGCAAGCATTAAAGAAAAGATTGAAAAGGAAAGCGCCTTCGTAGATGTGCTTACTGCCGAAATGAAAAAAGTGATCGTGGGCCAGAAGCATATGGTGGAACGTTTACTTATAGGTTTGCTTGGACAGGGACATATTTTATTGGAGGGAGTTCCGGGTCTTGCAAAAACCCTCGCCATTAATACGCTTTCCAAAGCAGTTCATGGAAGTTTTAGCCGAATCCAGTTCACTCCCGACCTTCTGCCGGCAGATGTTGTGGGGACACTCATTTATAATATGAAGCTGAATGACTTCAGCATAAAGAAAGGTCCTATTTTCGCCAACTTTGTGCTGGCCGACGAAATAAACCGGGCGCCCGCTAAAGTACAGTCGGCTCTTTTAGAAGCCATGCAGGAAAAGCAGGTGACCATTGGAGAAGAAACCTTTAAACTGGACAGGCCGTTTTTGGTGATGGCCACTCAAAACCCGGTAGAGCAGGAAGGAACCTATCCTTTGCCCGAGGCCCAGGTAGATCGTTTCATGCTGAAGACGGTCATCGAATACCCTGCAATGGCAGAAGAGCAGTTGATCGTGCGGGCCAATCTAAAAGGTGCTTTTGAGGAAGTAAACCAGGTTGTGGACCTGGAACAGATCAACAGGGCCCAAATGGCCGTGCGGGAGGTGTATATGGATGAGAAGATCGAAAAATATATCCTGGATATCGTTTTTGCAACCCGTTTCCCTGAGAAATACAATCTTGCAGATCTTAAACCGCTCATAAGCTTTGGGGCATCACCCAGGGGTAGTATCAATCTTGCGACTGCTGCCAAGTGCTATGCTTTTATTAAGCGGCGTGGGTATGTTATTCCCGAAGATGTGAGGGCTGTGGTTCTCGATGTGCTAAGGCACAGGGTAGGGATCACCTACGAGGCCGAAGCAGAGAATGTCACCTCAGAAGATATTATCCACAAGATCATCAATGAAGTGGAGGTCCCATAGCAATGATCAATTATCACTTAACAATGATCAGATTTTTAAAAGGAGCATTGTTAATTGTTTGTTGTTAATTGTCAATTGAAGAAATGGATACCAAGGAACTACTCAAGAAAGTTAGAAAAATAGAGATCAAGACCCGTCGGCTCAGTGACCACATTTTCGGCGGGGAATACCATTCCACTTTCAAGGGGCGGGGTATGACCTTTAGTGAGGTCCGGCAGTATCAATTTGGAGATGATGTAAGGAATATCGACTGGAATGTCACAGCCCGTTACAGCGAACCTTTTGTGAAGGTATTCGAGGAAGAAAGGGAGCTTACGATGATGCTGGTGGTGGACGTCTCCGGTTCGGGGCTTTTTGGTACCCGGAATAGTTTTAAACAGGATATCATAACAGAGATCGCTGCAACCCTGGCCTTTTCGGCCACCCAGAACAATGATAAAATAGGTCTCATCCTATTCTCAGATGTCATTGAGCTATATATTCCTCCAAAGAAAGGACGTTCTCATGTGCTTCGTATCATCCGGGAATTGCTGGAATATGAACCAAAAAGCAGGAAAACCGATATTTCCAATGCCCTGAGTTATCTTTCCAAAGTGATGAAGAAGAAAGCTATTGTCTTCCTGTTATCAGATTTTATTGCCGAAGACTATGAACGCACTTTAAAAATAACCAGCGGAAGGCATGACGTGACCGGGATCCGTGTCTTTGACAAGCATGAGGAGGGAATCCCGAATCTTGGAATGGTACAGATGCAGGACGAAGAAACGAACAGGAAAATACTGGTAGATACTTCCTCAAAAGCTGTAAGAATGGCTTATTCCAGGTATTACCGCGACAGAGTGGAATATTTCAGGGAGAGTTTTAAAAAAAGCAGGGCCGGCAGCTTGAGCAGTCGGGTTGATGAGAGTTATGTAAAAAAACTTCTCGGGTACTTTAAAATGAGGGCCTGAGGCAAAGAAATGCGTATTAAGATATATCGAATAATGAAAAATGAGATGATTTCTACTACAGATATAAGGAGAAAAGGCTTTGCTTCCTTGCCCCTCTTTTCTTTATTCTTTTTGATCGTCTCCTTTAGCTTAAATGCCCAGCAAATAGATGCTTCGGTAGATACGGCCACCATTAAGATTGGCGAGCAGATCACATACAGTATCACTGTAGAGGCCCAAAAAGAGGACCTGGTGGTGTTTCCCGAAGGGCAGACCTTTTCACCGCTTGAAATGATCGAATCCTACTCTGTAGATACCACCAGGCTGGAAGATAGGCTAAAGTTGCTAAAGGAATATGCCATCACCCAATTCGACTCGGGCAGCTATACCATTCCACGGCAACGTGTCATGATCAATGACCGTAATTTTTTCACCGATTCCATGCTTGTGGAGGTAAGGGATGTGGAGGTGGATACCACCAAGCAGCATCTCTATCCCATAAAGCCTTCGGTGGAAGTGCCCGGGGGCTTTGGATTGCCTTTATGGGCCTGGATCTTGCTGGGGATATTGACCCTGGCAGCTTTGATCTATTTCTTTTTCCGTAGAAAGAAGAAAAAGGAGGAAGCCGTAAAAAAACTACCTCCTTATGAACAGGCGATCTTTGAGCTGAAACAACTGGATAGTTCCCATTTGCTGGAGCAGCGAGAGATCAAGCAATACTATTCCCAGCTTTCTGCAGCCGTAAGAAGATATTTGGACGGCGAGGTTTTTGATCATGCCATGGAAAGTACGAGCGGGGAATTGGTCGCCTACCTGGAAGCCGAAAAAGAGGCGGGAAGGCTTCATTTAAAGGAAGAGACCATTACGCGACTTAAGCAAACCCTCGAAAGAGCCGATCTTGCTAAATTCGCCAATACAAAACCCGATGTGATCACAGCCCGGGAAGACCGGTCGAATGTGGAACTGGTGATCAATGATACTAAAGCGGCTATACCGCAGCCTACAGAAGAAGAACTGTTAAAGGACCGGGAATATCGGGAAAGGCAGCTTAGAAAGAAGAGGGTGCGAAAAATTGCGTTTGGGCTCATAGGAGTGATCATTATATTGGCTGGATTCACCGCCTATGTGATCAGCACCAGTGGATTTGCCGATTTTAAAGACACCTACTTGGGGCACCCGAGCAAAGAATTGCTGGAAGGGGATTGGATTCGCAGCGATTATGGGAAGCCACCGGTGGTGATCTCCACGCCACGAGTCCTTAAACGTGTCACGCCCACAGCGCCGGAAACCGCTTCAGTATTTAATGAAGGGCAGGTGTTCTCCAGTGGTGCGCTAACGGGTACGTACTATGTTGAGGTCAGTGCCCGGCAGGTGAGCTCGGGGGAGTTCGATCCTTCGGGAATTATTGATAACGTGCTGGACCAGCTTGAGGAGGTGGGCGCCCGTAATATCATAACCAAAGAAGAAACTTTTACCACGGTTAACGGGGCTGAGGGATTAAAGATATTTGGAAATCTTGATTTTCAGCACCCCGAAAAAGAAAGAAATCTGAGGAAAAAGTACACGTTCCTGAGTTTTTCTGAAAACGTGGGTATACAGCAGATCATGATTGTATATGACGAGGAAGATCGATATGCGGAAGAAATTACCGGCCGCCTTCTGAATTCCATTGAATTTAATGCTGAAACCAATGTTAGATAATGTAACTTTTGAAGATCCGCACTTTTTTTGGCTGTTCCTTCTTTTACCGGTGGCCCTGGCCTGGTATCTATGGAAAAGAAACCAGCAGACGGCAGGATTGAAAATTTCCAGCACCAAAGGATTCCGGGCCCAGCCGGGGATGCTGGGGAAGTTCAGGCCGGTGCTGTTCCTGTTGAGGCTGGCAATACTAACACTTGTGATAACTGCTTTGGCCAGACCGCGATCTGTAGATGTCTCTACCCGCACCAGCACTACCAGTGGGATAGATATTATAATGGCCATAGATGTATCAGCCAGTATGCTGGCCAGGGATCTCAAACCCAATAGACTGGAAGCCCTGAAGGAAGTGGCTGCAGATT
>JBEPWW010000035.1:0-12930 GCA_041642215.1 Salinimicrobium sp.
GAGTAGGTGTTTCAGCTATTTCTGTAACTCCTTTTTCTTTCTTCAGCACAAACCAGTAATATCCATGAGGTGCCATGGTAAAAAGATAGGGTGCATCTGTGATCACAGGAAATTTGTTATGGCTGAAAACCTCTACCGGTATGTAATCTTCGTAGGCTTCAAGGTCCAGTTCTGCAGCCTGAGGAAAACGCGATAAATTTCCCAGTACAAGTATATCTTCATCCTGATAGGTTCTGGTATAGGCAATGATCTTCGCATTGGTTGGAGAAAGGAAATTAATATCCCCACGTCCAAAGGCCTTAAACCTCTTTCTCATACTTATGATCCTCTTCATCCACCATAGCAGGGAAGAGGAATTCATTTGCTCTGTCTCCACATTGACCGACTCATATTTATAGGAGGGATCAATGATGACCGGCAGGTAAAGTTTGTGAGGATTGGCTGTGGAAAAACCGGCATTACGGTCTGCAGACCATTGCATGGGTGTTCTCACCCCATCCCGGTCCCCCAGGTAAAAGTTATCTCCCATACCAATTTCATCCCCGTAGTATATCACAGGCGTGCCGGGCAGGGAGAATAACAAGACATTCATCAATTCAATTTTGTTCCGGTTATTTTCCAACAAAGGCGCCAGGCGATGCCGTATCCCCACATTGATCTTTGCCTGTGGATCTTTGGTGTATACTTTGTACATATAATCCCTTTCTTCATCTGTCACCATTTCGAGGGTAAGCTCATCATGATTTCTCAGGAAAATAGCCCATTGGCATGAATCAGGAATATCGGGAGTCTGGTCAATAATATCCATAATGGGATATCTATCCTCCATTTTAACGGCCATGAACATACGCGGCATAATGGGAAAATGATAATTCATATGGCACTCGTCCCCATCCCCGAAATAGGCGGCAGAATCCTCGGGCCACATATTGGCCTCTGCCAGTAAAAGCTTATTATCGTAATGTTCGTCCACATGGGCCCGGAGCTTTTTTAGGAACACGTGTGTTTCCGGAAGATTTTCACAGTTGGTGCCTTCCCTCTCAAATAGATAAGGTACCGCATCCAGCCTAAACCCATCCACTCCAAGGTCACACCAGAAGTCCAGGATATTAAAAACTTCCTGTTGTACCTGAGGATTATCGAAGTTAAGATCGGGTTGATGACTGAAGAAACGATGCCAGAAGTATTGCCTGGCCACAGGATCCCAGGTCCAGTTGGAGGGCTCGGTATCGGTAAAAATGATTCGGGTGTCTTTGTATTTGTTGGGATCATCGCTCCATACATAAAAATCCCTGGCTTCAGAGCCTTCAGGGGCATTGCGTGCACGCTGGAACCATGGGTGTTGATCTGAAGTATGATTGATGACCAGCTCGGTGATTATCTTGAGGCCACGTTTATGTGCTTCGGTTATCAATTCCCTGAACATTTCAAGGTCCCCGTAAGAGGGATTGATACTATAATAATCGGCGATGTCATAACCATCGTCCTTAAGGGGGGAAGGGTAGAATGGTAACAACCAGATAGCGTTTACACCAAGATCTTCCAGGTAATCCAGTTTTTGCAGTAAACCTGCAAAATCCCCAATTCCATCTCCGTTGCTGTCAAAAAAGGCCTTTATATGCAGTTCATATATGATAGCATCTTTATACCAGTTCTCCTGATCTTCTGAATGAATCGGTTTGATCATAGCTTTTTCTTTATCTAAGGGGTTTTCTTGTTTCGATTTTTAATATATGTGCAGGGATGGCCTGCGGATGAAGTTCTACATAATTCCATTCATTTTGCCAGATATAACTGGCTCCGGTAAGGAGGTCATGGACAGAAAAGGATTCGTGTTCTGAGATCTCCAGGTCCTGTAGCGGTACCTTCACCCATCCTGAATGGCTATGATAGGGATCTAGATTGATCACCACCATTATTTTATTTTCAGTCAGCCGGTCGATTTTTGTATAACATATCAACTGATCATTGTCGGTTTCATTAAATTCAATGTTCCAGGTTGATTGCAGCGCCGGATTCTCCTTTCGAATCCTGTTTAACAGGCTGATCATGTCTTTGATCTTTGTAGATTTTGACCAGTCCCAGGTCTTGATCTCGTATTTTTCAGAATAGATATATTCTTCTTTCCCGGGATAAGCTTCATTGAGGCCAAATTCGAATAAGGGACCATATATCCCGTAATTGGAAGACAGGGTGCCGGCAAGGAACAACCTGATGATGAAAGACGGTTCTTCACGGTTTTCCAGGGAAATGGGGAGTATATCGGGTGTATTGGGCCAGAAATTCGGCCGGTAGTATTCCCGCATTTCTGTTTTGGTAAGCTGGGTGACGTATTCTATAAATTCTTCTTTGGTATTCCTCCAGGTGAAGTAGGTATAAGACTGGTTAAACCCGATCTTTGCCAGTTCTTCCATTACCCTTGGCCGGGTAAAAGCCTCTGCAAGGAAAATGATCCCGTCATGTTTTTTATTGACCTCCCCAATGAGCCATTCCCAAAAAAGAAAGGTTTTTGTGTGGGGGTTATCTACCCTGAAGATGGTTACCCCTTTATCGATCCAGAAATCCACTATGCTTTTTAATTCCTCCCACAGGTTTTCCCAGTCTTCGGTCTCAAAGTTGACCGGTAGTACATCCTGGTATTTTTTTGGAGGATTTTCGGCATACTGAACCGTTCCATCCGGGCGCCACTTGAACCACTGCGGATGATCCTGGACATAAGGATGATCTGGTGAGCATTGTATAGCGAAATCCAGGGCGATCTCGATTCCCATATCTTTGGCTTTAGCGACCAGTTCTGTAAAATCGTTCATCGTTCCCAGTTCTGGATGGATGGCTTTATGCCCCCCTTCCTTGGCACCTATAGCCCAGGGTGAGCCCGGATCTCCCGGCTGCGCTTCGGTGGCGTTATTAACCCCTTTTCTGTGGCTTCGGCCTATGGGATGAATAGGAGGGAAGTATACCACATCAAATCCCATTTTGGCCACTTCCGGCAGTACCTTTTCACAATCCTTAAAGGTCCCGTGTGTTCCCGGTTCAGAAGATGCCGAGCGTGGAAAGAACTCATACCAGGCACTAAAAAGGGCTTTTTGCCGCTCAACCCGTACCTGTAGGGTCCTTTCATATTTAAAGGCTTTCTCCCGGTTCCGCGTTTCGTACATGACACGTGAAGCTGCGTCACTAAGCACCTCTGAAACTGCCATGGTCTCTTTGTTATCATCGCGCAGCAACTCTATCCAGGTCTTGAGTTTCTTTTTCTGGGCGGTAGTGGCAACCGGTAGTGCATCCTCCATCATATTGGCACCAATGAGAAGGTCTGTTCGTACGTCCTGTCTGTCTGCCAGCCGTTTTTTTAGATCCTCCTGCCAGGTCGTAAAATGATCGACCCATGCTTCAAGGGTGTATTCATAATCTCCTATATCTTCAAGCCGGAAGCTGGTGGTCCAGTGATCATTACCCTGGAATTCCAAAGGTTTTTCCAGCCATTTCCTCTCTTTACCCCTTCCTTTCCTTGCTTTGCGGTATAGAAGGACGGCATCTACCTTATCATGTCCATCTCCAAAAATATCGGCACTTACATGAATATCTTCATTTACTACTCGCTTGATCGGGTACCGGCCGCAATCGATTTCCGGCGATACATTTCGTATACTTACTCTTTTATGGCCTTCCAATGTCATAAATAATAGGTTTCTAATAATTTTTTGGTTTTCTGAAATCCCATGAAAAAAGGGCGATCCCTTCATAAAGTACTTAAATTTAGGCAAGTGCATGGAGTTCCTTAGTTAAAATAATATTAAACATTCAGCCTTCCGTTTTATCCTTCTTAGCTTTGAAAGACAGCTTATTAAATGGGATAAAACAAGGAAATTACATGGGAAAATTTATAGGAGCTGAATACCTTCGGAAGGAAACCTGCACCTTCAGGGTCTGGTCTCCTTTTGCCGAAAAGGTGGAACTGGTACTTCAGAAAAACAGGGAATATGTGGAACTCCAAAAGGATTCAGAAGGATATTGGGAGCGAACCCTGGAAGACATAGAGCCGGGTACCCTATATAAATTCAGGCTTGATGAAGAATCTGAATTTCCAGATCCCGCTTCCCGCTCACAGCCAGAAGGAGTGCATTCCTGGTCCCAGGTCACAGCTCCTGGGGATTTCATATGGAATGATGCCCATGACAAGCCGGTAGATCTGGCCGATATGGTCATTTATGAACTGCATGTAGGAACATTTACTCCCGGGGGAACTTTCGAGGCTGTCATTGAAAAGCTGGATCATTTAAAGCAAACAGGAATAAATACCCTGGAAATAATGCCCGTAGCTCAGTTTCCCGGGAACAGGAACTGGGGATATGATGGCGTTTATCCTTTCGCTCCACAGAGCAGCTATGGCGGTCCCGATGGATTGAAAAAACTGGTGGATGCCTGTCATCAAAAGGGGATGTGCATCCTGCTGGATGTGGTGTATAATCACCTGGGGCCAGAAGGAAGTTACCTGGCAGAGTTTGGGCCGTATTTTACAGATAAATATCATACTCCCTGGGGAAAAGCAATTAATTTTGATGATCGCTATTCCGATCATGTTCGAAATTATTTCATACAAAATACCCTCATGTGGCTGGAAGAATTTCATTTTGATGGCTTGCGCCTGGATGCCATACATGAGATCATCGATCGTGGAGCCAACCACTTTCTTAAAGAACTCAGCCTGGCCGTAGATGACCTGGAAAAAAAGACAGGAAGACATTATTTCCTTATTGCAGAAAGTGACCTCAATGACAGCAGGATCATTAATACGTATGACAAAGGTGGTTATGGCCTGGAAGCTCAATGGGTAGATGATTTCCATCATTCCCTGCATACGCTCCTTACGGGAGAAGATGAGGGATACTACAAGGACTATGGAAAGATCAGTCATCTAGCTAAAGCTTATAAACAGGCATTCGTCTATGACGGCATCTATTCCCGGTTCAGAAAGCGAAGGGTGGGGAACAGCCCCGAAGGTCTCGCTGCGTATCAAAGGGTGGTATGTATCCAAAACCATGACCAGGTAGGAAACAGGATGCTGGGAGAACGGCTGTCCCGGTTAGTATCATTTGAGCAACTCAAACTTGCAGCGGGAGTACTTTTAACTGCTCCTTTTGTACCCATGCTTTTTATGGGTGAGGAGTTTGGTGAAACAAATCCTTTTCAATACTTCGTGAGCCATGGGGACCCGGGTCTGGTCAAGGCGGTAAGGGAAGGTAGAAAAAAGGAATTTGAGTATTTCCTCCAAACCCACAGTGATATGGATTTCCCCGATCCGCAAGCCGAAGAAACCTTTGAACATTCGAAGATCAACTGGGACATTAAGGGGGATGAGAAGAAGAATCATATTTATCAATTCTATAAGGAGTTGCTTCGGTTAAGAAAGAACGGCCATTTTAAAGCACTTAGGAATGGCAGCATGCAGGTGGAGGCAGATGTCAACCAGCAATTGCTTCATATTTCAGCAACTGAGGAGAAACGGGCCCTATTAGGCGTTTTCAACTTTGGTGCAGCTGCGGTGGGAATAAGATTGAATGAAGAAGGAGGAAGCCCTGAACTACTTGTGGCTTCTGCCGATAAGCAGTGGGGAGGGCCCGTAGAATTTTCCGAAGCGTTCAGACCCGGGGAAAACCTTGAAGTTCCCCCCGGCTCTTTTATGATCTATAAGTCCTGAATCACAGTTCGAAAAATAACAAACGACCCATATTATAACATAATATTAATAGCCTCAATAATTAAGGCTTCAAGATATACTGTAAATTAAAGAGCCCCCAAAGATCAAAATTCGAAAATCATGAGTAGAAAATATTTATGCATACACGGACATTTTTATCAACCCCCCAGAGAAAATCCATGGCTCAATAAGGTGGAAATCCAGGAGTCGGCATATCCTTACCACGACTGGAACCATCGAATTAACGCAGAGTGTTATGCCAGGAATGGCGCATCGCGAATTCTGGATGAGGAGGGCAGGATAGAAGCCATTATGAATAACTATGCCTGGATGAGTTTCAATATGGGCCCCACTTTGCTGGCATGGATGGAAAATGAAGCGCCGGAATCTTATGAGGCGATCTTAAGGGCAGACAAAGAAAGCCAGGAATTGTTCTCCGGGCACGGTTCGGCCCTTGCCCAGGCCTTTAATCATCTCATCATGCCTTTGGCTAATGAACGGGATCAGGAGACACAGGTCATATGGGGCATAGAGGATTTTAAATCCCGATTTGATCGTTTCCCCGAAGGAATGTGGCTTGGGGAAACAGCAGTGAATACCACAACCCTCGAGATCCTGGCAAAACATGGAATAAAATTCACCATTCTTTCCCCTTACCAGGCAAAACGATTCCGGAAAAAAGGAGAAAAAGATTGGAAAGATGGTACAGGGGCCAAAATTGATCCGCGCAGACCGTATGAGATGAACCTGCCATCAGGAAATAAAATCAACCTGTTTTTTTATGATGGACCGGCCTCTCAGGCTGTTGCTTTTGAAGGCTTATTGAATAACGGGGAACGTTTTGCACATAAGCTTCGAACACAATTCAGGGATGACGATGAGATGCAACTCGTACATATAGCTACAGATGGTGAAAGCTACGGGCATCACCATCATTTAGGGGAAATGGCACTTTCTTATTGCCTAAACAACCTGGAGCAAAGTGAGGAGGTGAATCTTACGATATATGGGGAATATTTGGAGCGTTTTCCCCCGGAATATGAGGCAGAGATCCTGGAAAACACCTCCTGGAGCTGTTATCATGGTGTCGAACGATGGAGGAGCAACTGTGGTTGTAATACAGGAGGGAATGAAGACTGGGACCAGAAATGGCGCAAACCACTTCGGGAAGCTTTTGATGAGGTGAGGGAAAAACTCATGAGGCTTTACGAAAAGGAGATGCAGGAATTTACAGAACATCCATGGGAGATCAGGGACAAATACATCAGGGTTATCCTTAATCGGAAAGAAGAGAATGTCAACGGTTTTTTCAACGATAATTTTAACATGGAATTGTCTGAAGAACAGAAAAAAAAGCTGCTTAAACTTCTGGAAATGCAGTATCACTCCATGCTCATGTATACCAGTTGCGGGTGGTTCTTTGATGAGGTAACCGGGATAGAATCGATGCAGGATATTTTTTATGCTACACGGGCGGTCCAGCTTGCGCAGGAGATAAGCCAGCAGGATTATGAGTCAGATTTTGCAAGGTCCCTGAAAAAGATCCCCAGCAATTTACCCGAATATGAAACCGTTTTTCCTGCTTATGAGAAATTTGTCAAACCCATGGAACTGGACATGATTCGTATTGGGGCACATTATGCTATTTCTTCACTTTTTGAAGAATTTCCTGAGGAAGTTTCCCTGTATAACTTTAGTGCGCATGTAAAAACAAACCATTTTTATGAAGCCGGCAAGCAGAAGCTGGTGGTTGGGCGTGCAGAATTCCGATCGGATATTACCTGGGAAAAAATAGACATTTCCTATGCCGTATTGCATATGGGGGATCATCATTTATTTGGGGGCGTACGGCCGTTTATGGGAACTGATGCCCTGGATGAACTTCATCAAAATGTTGCAGAACTATTTAGAAAAGGTAACCTGTATGAGATCTTTAATATGATGGATATCTACTTTGGGACCCACAATTATTCCTTCTGGCACTTATTCCGGGACGAGCAGCGCAGCATTATGGAATTGGTTATGGAAAACACACTCAAAGGTGCCGAGGGAGCCATGCAGCAGCTCTATGAGAACACCTTTCCATTATTGAAGACCTTTCAGGAAATCAATATGAATATCCCTTACAGATTAAAGATGCCTGTGGAAATGGCTATCAATAATAAACTTACCAGGGAATTAAAACGGGAGGATTTTGACCTGGGCAAACTTAGAAAGCAGCTTCGTTCTGCGGTGCAAATACATGTGGATATGGATTTGGTTACGTTGAATTATCTGGCAGATAAACGCCTGAATATTTATCTCAAAAAGCTGGAAAGTGATCCCAGGAACCTTGAATTGCTGAGGGAGGTCAATGATTTTCTCAGGACCCTGGAGGAAAGTCCAATTACCCCGGAAACCTGGGAAGCCCAGAACCGCTCTTTTGCCATCAAGGAGGAACTGTTTGATTCCCTATCTCAGGGCGGCGAAGCAGGGGACCAGGAGGCTGAGGCCTGGACCACAGAATTTCGTGAGCTGGCGCAACATTTAAACCTCGTGATTTAATGAGAAATCCGGCAGCTACCTATCGCGTACAACTATCTCCCTATTTTCCGCTGAATGATCTCCAGTCTGTTATTTCATACCTGGAAAAATTCGGGATATCCACGATCTACTCTGCTCCTTTTTTTGAGGCAACAGAAGGAAGCACCCATGGATATGATATTACAGACCCCTTTACCATAAATCGGGAAATAGGATCCCTGAAGGGTTTTCGGGCAGTGAGACAACTTCTTGACCAGAAAGGCATGGACTGGCTCCAGGATATAGTTCCTAACCATATGGCCTTTGACGGCAAAAATACCTGGCTGCAGGACATTTTTGAACTGGGCCCCAGGTCCCGCTTTTATAATTTTTTCGATATAGACTGGGAGTATAAGGGATGGAAAAAGGTCATGGCACCTTTTATGGGTGGATCCCTGGAAGAGGTATTAGAAAAGGGGGAAATAAAACTCACTCTCGATCAGGATCGAATCTCTCTCAACTATTACGAATTGAACTACCCGGTTAGTTTAAATACCTATCCTGTGATCCTTGAAAAAGCCGGATATGGGAAAATGGCTGAGAAATTCAGGCAGCAATCCAGGGATGATAGGCAGTGGGAAGATATGAAAAATTCTCTTTTTCGCGAACTTAAACAGGATCCCGGGCTCCGTGAAAGTGTGGAAGAGGCTTGTAGTACGATCAGTTCTTCGAAGGAGGAATTTTTAAAGATTCTTGATCTGCAGTTTTTCCTTCCGGTACATTGGAAAACTACAGAGGAAGAGATCAATTACCGGCGTTTTTTTACGATCAACGGCCTGATATGTCTGAGAATGGAAGATGCTCATGTTTTTGAGATCTATCATCATTACATACAACAGCTATGTGAAGAAGGTTTAATAGATGGACTGAGAATTGACCATATAGATGGCCTTTTTGACCCCGAAGGATATTTAGAGATGCTTAGAAAATTAGTGGGGGAAGATTTTTATATCATAGTCGAAAAGATACTCGAAACCCATGAACAATTACCTCTGGAATGGCCGGTGCAGGGGACTAGTGGCTATGATTTCCTTGCCCAGGTGAATCATTTGTTCACAGCAGCCAAAAACAAGAGGGCTTTTACAGAAGCCTACCAAAAAATAAAACCTGACCTGCCGGGATATTCCGAATTGGTGTATCAGAAAAAATTGTTCATCCTTAAAGAAAGAATGGGAGGAGAGCTGCATAATTTGTGGCTTTTGCTCAAAGATTTTGAGCTCATCTCCACAGATGAAACAACAAAAGGGAATTGGATGGAGGCACTTTGTTCTATTATGGCTTCATTTCCCGTTTACCGTATTTATCCCAGGAAGTTTCCATTGAGTGAAATTGAAGTGGAAACTGTGGGATCGGCCTATACAGAAGCCCTTAAACGCAACCCGGAAAGAGCACATGAACTAGACAGGATTAAAAATCTTTTCCTGGGGCGGGCTGAAAAAGATGAAGGAAAAATGCTTTACCTCCTGCAACGCTGTCAACAATTTACCGGTCCTCTGGCAGCAAAAGGTGTGGAAGATACCAGTTTTTACATCTTTAACAGGTTGATCTCTCATAATGAAGTCGGGGATTCTCCTGAGAACTTCGGAATAACCGTTTCAGAGTTCCATGAAAAAATGCAGGAGCGGCAGAAGAATTTTCCACTTTCGGTTAGCGGCACCGCCACCCACGACACCAAAAGAGGGGAAGATGCCAGGATGAGACTGAATGTTCTGAGCGAGATCCCCAAAGAATGGTTCCAAAAGATTGAAGAATGGAAGGGGATCAATAGAGAATTTTCAGCAGCCCATAATGCACCAGATGACAACGAGGAATATTTTATCTATCAGACGCTTATTGGGGCTTTACCTTTTGCTGAAGCAGAACAGGAGGATTTCTATGAACGTACCCGGGATTATTTACAAAAGGTGCTCAGGGAAGCTAAAGTGCATTCTAACTGGGCCAATCCTGATGAGGAGTATGAGAAGGCGGTATTTGATTTTATAAAGAATATTCTGGAAAAAGAGGAATTCAGGTCTTCATTTGACCCCTTTCAACGAAGAGTCGCCTTGCTGGGAGCGATCAAATCGCTGGGGCAATGCCTTATAAAGATCACGGCACCAGGTATTCCCGATGTATACCAGGGAAGTGAATTGTGGGATCTAAGTTATGTAGATCCAGATAATCGCCGGCCTATTGATTATGAGGTCCGAAAGAAATATCTGGAGGGATTTAAATCAACAGACCAGGCTGAACAGTTGCAAAACCTGAAACGGTATTTCTTTACGGGACAGCTAAAAATGTATTGCCTCCATAAGGCGCTAAAGGTACGAATGGAGGACCGGGAGCTATTTGAAATGGGGGAATATTTACCTTTAGAGGTTAAAGGAGATTTTTCGGAGAATATAATCGCTTTTGCACGTCGAAAAAAGGAAAAATGGTCTCTTACGCTGGTGCCGGTGCTGGTCGGCGAGCTTTGTGACCCTGAGGAGCTTAGGATCAAACCCGGGATACTGAAGGAGACGTATCTCCAACTTCCCAAAGACGCACCGAACCTTTGGCAGAACAAGCTTTCCGGGGAGGATTTTGAAGCCGATAATAAAATCAAGCTTGAAGGGATCTTTTCCAGGCTCCCTGTGGCTTTATTGACAAATCATCATTAATTATGGAATTTGAAAGAAGCAGTGGTATATTATTACATATAACTTCCCTGCCATCCTCCTTTGGGATTGGAGATATTGGTCCGGCAGCATATGAATTTTTGGATTTCCTGAAAGCTGCAGGAAATCATTACTGGCAATTACTGCCACTCAATCCCACAGATGAGATATATAATCATTCCCCTTACAGCAGCCATTCTGCTTTTGCCGGAAACCCGTTGTTGATCAGCCCGATCCTGCTGGAAAGGGCAGGGTATGTAAACCTTAAAGATTTTCCGGCTCCTAAGGATCATGAACCGGGAAAAGTTAACTTTAAAGAGGTTGTAGTTTATAAAGAACAATTGTTTGATGCTGTTTTTCAAAGTTTTAAAAGGAAGAAGAAAAAAGATCCTGCATTTCAAAGCTTCTGTGAAGAACACGCTTTTTGGCTTGATGATTACAGTTTGTACCTGGCTCTTCGCAGCAGGTTTAATGACAATAGCTGGGTTTCCTGGCCTGCAGAACTTCGAGACAGGAACCCTGAGGCACTTAAGAGAGCAGAGAAGGAACTCAATGAGGAAATCGAAAAAGAAAAATTCGAACAATTCCTGTTCTTTTCTCAATGGGCAGATTTTATGAAGGCCGCCCATGAGAAGAAAGTGCTGCTCATTGGAGATATTCCGTTCTATATCAACCACGACAGCGCAGATTGCTGGGCCAATCCCCACTATTTCAAACTGGATGAAAACAGGCAACCTCTAAAAGTTTCGGGCGTCCCGCCCGATCTTTTTAGCAAGACAGGACAACTTTGGGGTACTCCGGTTTTTGACTGGAAGGAATTGAAAAGAAATAATTACGACTGGTGGTTACGTCGTATAGGTCAAAATTTGTTGTTGTATGACCTGGTTCGTCTCGATCATTTCAGGGCTTTTTCAGCCTACTGGGAAGTTCCGGCGCAGGACAAGACAGCCATGCATGGGAAATGGGTAAAAACCCCGGGAACAGATTTCTTCAGGACCCTGAAAAAGGAATTTCCCGATATGCCTTTTATTGCCGAAGATCTTGGCTCGCTCGATCAACCGGTATTCGATCTATTGAAAAGGTTTGATTTTCCGGGAATGAAGGTGCTTCAATTCGCCTTTGGGGATCATAAGGCTGAAAATCCTTATTTACCCTTCAATCATCTGCCTCATAACCTGGTATATACAGGAACTCACGACAATAATACCAGCCGCGGCTGGTTCAAGGAAACAGGTAAATCAGAGAAAGAACATTTAAAAGCCTATGCAGGGGTGAACGTGACAGCTAACAACGCACATAGGGTGTTACACCGCTTGGCTTTGCAGTCCCCGGCTCGGGTAGCAATTGTTCCCATGCAGGATATAATTGGGCTGGGGAAGGAGGGGCTAATGAACATCCCCGGGAGTACAGAAGGAAACTGGACCTGGCGTATGACGGCCAATCAAATTCCCGGCCCGCAGGAGACAGAGGAGTTGTGCAGACAGAACGAGGTGTATGGCCGGTATGTCAAGCCGGGAGTGGAGAAAGAAAAATAAATGTAAGAATATGAGGGGGAAATTAAAAAAAGAAGGGAAATATGAACTTTTCCGAACCACACACGGGCATGAGATATTACGTTTAGAGAAAAAGATGGGGAGTGAGTAATCGTGGCGAAAAGAAAAAGGCTGTCAAAAAAGTGATTTTTGACAGCCTCCGGTTTTTTGATTGATTGTTATGCCGCATATTTTCTGCAAGCCTCAGCACATTCCCTGCAGGCTTCTGCACATTTTTTACAATGTTCTGCTTCATGTTTGTCACATTCTGCAGCACATTCTTCACAAATTTTGATGCAGTAATCCACCAGTCCCTGTATATCATCGTACTTGGTTTCCATGATATTGGCGGTTGCGGCACAAACATAGGAGCATGCCCGGTCGAGCCGGATACAGGGTACCATTTTTTTTACGTCTGGTTCATCCAGGCATGCATCTGCACACCAGTTACAATGATGGATACAATTACTAAGCGCTCTTAACATTTCCTGATTTTTCATTT
>JBEPWW010000036.1:0-8006 GCA_041642215.1 Salinimicrobium sp.
ATATTATTTAGAGATTCTGTCTGCCATAATTAAGGCATTGTACAGGTTTGCCATTTTTCCTGAAGTGGAAAGTTCGCTGAATTTCTTCGTATTGGAAGGATCACCTCCCAATACAACGGTTGCATTACTGGATAATCCACTGTCCATAATGATCTGTTTTACCTGGCTGGCAGAAAGCCTGGGATAAAAGGAACGTATCATAGCGGCTATCCCCGTAACTGCCGGAGCTGCCATGGAAGTACCCTGTAAAAACTCATAGCCGTCATTGGGAGTGGTGGACCATATCTGGGTACCCGGGGCGAAAACATCCACGTTTCTTTTTCCATAGTTGGAAAAACTGGCGACCATTTCTGAACCGTAACGGTAACTAAGGGCACCAACGGTAAGAAAATTATCCACATATTCTTCCGGGGAATCTATTCCCTGATCATTTGGATATACATTAACCTCATCCAGATCAAGACCTTCATTTCCGGCTGCATTTACGATCAGTACATCATGTTCTTCAGCATATTTAATGGCATCCTTTACCCATTCCGGATGGGTCGAAAAGTATTTACCAAAACTGGTATTGATCACTTTTGCCCCGTTATCTACAGCGTATCGTATGGCCAGGGCGATATCCTTGTCGTATTCATCCCCGTCTGGCACTGCCCTTATTGCCATTATCTGTACATTATTGGCCACTCCATTGATCCCTATTTTGTTGTCCCGTTGCGCCGCTATAATCCCGGCCACATGGGTTCCATGCTTTACATCTTCCATTTCGGGATCTGGACCTGCAACACGGTTATCCCCGTAATTTGTATCGGTAATATCGTAGGGATCATCTCCTACTACTGCCCGGCCGTCAAGATCAAGGTTGAAATGGGCATTAAGACGCCCCGCATAGTAATCTATGGCCTCTTCCAGCTGTTCAATAGCGTTTGGAATATTCTCTTCTACGTTAGCCATGACCTGGGTAAGAAAACTTTTATACTGCCGCATTTCTTCTGAAGAGGATTCCATAGCTGCCAGCTCAGAAGGCGTGTAGTTTTCGGTTCCTAATTCGGCAGCAACAGCCTCATGGGCCATTCTTAGTTGCTGGTGTATGCCTTCATACTGGTTCTTGATGCTTAAAGCTTCATTGTATTCCTTTTCATATTCTGCCTTGGCCCTTTTGTACTGCTCAAACTCCTCGCGGTTTTCCGGTTTGACAGATGCAGAAGGGGTCCCGTTATACTTTGGCCTAAGGCGTTTATAGATCCTCACATATTCCATATTTTCCTCGACGGCATCTCCCAGGAAATTCCAGCCGTGCACGTCATCTACATAACCATTGCCGTCATCATCTTTTCCATTTCCAGGTATTTCCCCTTTATTGGTCCAGATCACGTTCTTGAGATCTTCATGCCCAATGTCCACACCACTATCTATGACACCGACGATTACAGTCTTTCCTTTATAGTTCTTAATGATTTCATCATATGCTTTCTGTACGCTCATACCGGGGACAGTATCTGCCACCAGATCAGAGCCTCCCCACCCCTGCAGTTCTGTCTCTGTGAGATCACTCACCTTGAGAGGCATGGTATCAATATTTTCAATAGGAGTAGAAACTATTTTTGGGGCAGAACTGCTGCACCCCGCCACCACCATCGCCAGTCCTGCGATGAATAAAGGTTTAAAAAATTTGATTTTCATGGGATATTTCTAATTAAAAAGTTCGTTAAACGTATAGGTTTGATCCAGGCGTACCCCTTTCTCGGTGTGCTGTACACTTATGATCTCGTTATGGGCATCATGTTGTAGGAATAAAAAGTATTCCTCATCGGCCGCCTTGTTTAGAAAGGCTTCCTTTTCCGGCAGGGTCAGTAACGGGCGTGTATCAAAACCCATAACATAAGGTAAAGGAATATGTCCTGCTGTGGGCAGAAGATCGGCCATGAACACCCGGTTTTTGCCTTTATATTTTAGGTGGGGGATCATTTGCTTATCTGTATGACCGTCCACAAACAAGATACCAAATCCCAGTTCTGAATTCGATTTGAAAGCCTCTCCGGGTTTTTCTACAAAATTAAGCTGTCCACTTTCTTCCATAGGCAGGATATTCTCTTTCAAAAAAGAGGCTTTTTCCCTGGCATTGGGATGGGTAGCCCACTCCCAATGGTCTTTGTTGCTCCAAAAGCGCGCATTTTTAAATGCCGGCTCATAGCCAGTATGATCCTTATTCCATTGAATGCTGCCCCCACAATGGTCGAAATGCAGATGGGTCATAAATACATCGGTAATGTCATCCCGGTGGAAACCGTGGGCCTGGAGGGACCTTTCCAGGGAATGTTCACCCCAAGGGTAGTAGTATCCAAAGAATTTATCACTTTGTTTATCGCCCATTCCGGTGTCGATAAGGATGAGCCGATCCCCGTCTTCAATAAGAAGGCAACGGGCTGCCATATTGATCATGTTATTGGCATCGGCAGGGTTTGTTCTGTTCCAGATGGATTTGGGGACCACTCCAAACATGGCTCCTCCATCGAGTTTAAAATTTCCTGCTTCTATAGGGTATAATTTCATAAACTTTTATTTGTAAAAAACTTCGAAGTGCAAAATACTAAAAGCTCAGTAGAAAGGTGGGCGCTCACATTCCAAAAAAAGTATTTAACACAACTTTTGCTAGAATTCTATACCTTATTGTAAAAAAATTATTTTTTCATCCGGCATAATGGTATCGTGAAAATGGAATGGCCGCTTTTTTCCCTCGGTATCAACAATGATGATTGGCAGGATATCGGTATCTGATTCCAGATGGGTTTTTACCCATTTTCTGGTGGTGGTTTCCTCCTCTACTGTAGTGGTCTTCTCTTCAATTTTCCCCGAAGTGATCTTATAGATCCAGGGCTCCAGTCGCGTCTTATTGGCAAACATCGAGGAGGCATCGATACGGTCTAAAAGATCAACACCTGCACCCGATTCTTTTGGGTTCATAAGAACGATCTTTTTAGGAATAAAGAAAGAATCATTGGCAAGTTGTGCTGCCAGTAGATTGATCTCACTGTTAGCCGTTAGAGCTATGAACATGCCTTTATCAAATGCCTTTGCATCTTCCATGATCTCTTCTTTAAGGATATTCCCCTGTATACCTGTAAACCCTGCTTTTTTTGCAAGCCCGATCATTTCCTTGTTTGAATCTACTACCGTTACATCTTTGTTCTTATTGAGATGTTTGGCGATATAGAGGCCTAACGGGTTTGCACCCAGGATGAGCGTTCCTGTACGGGATTCCTGATGTATGAGTTCCCCCCTCTTTTTGAGCCAATTGGTTGTCCATGTGAGCAATACGGGAACACTAAGAGTTGTGAAAATTGCCATGAATACCAGGATGGAAAAGATCTCGGCAGAAATGATCCCCATCTCCAGACCTATTCCCGCTATAATGATCTCCACGGCCCCTCTGCCGTTCATTCCCGTCCCTACGGTAATCCCTTCCCGCCAGCCGTAACCGCTTGGGAGGTAAAACAGGGCGGTTCCGAATATTTTTCCAACCATGGCTACCACCGTAACCACTACCAGGAGTGCCAGATCTGTCTGAAATACTTCCAGGGTGACATTAAAACCGGCCGAAACGAAGAAAATGGGGGCGAGAAACCCAATGGAAATATCGTGGAAAATATCATTGATCTCTTTGGATATCTGCCTGTTGAAGACACCGTCCCTAATGAATAATCCGGCCATGAATGCCCCAAGAATGCTATGCAGTCCTGCAAGTTCAGCCAACTCAGAGAATCCGAAAACAATGATGAGAATAAGGGTGAAATGCAGGGTCCGGTCCCTTATTTTAGACTCGGTAAGAAACCTGCCCAGCAAGGGTAACAGATAAATTCCCGCAAGGGCGGTAAGAGCAAAGAAGAGAATCGCCTTTCCTGCCACCCACATGAGTCCAAGGGTATCTATGTTCCCCGCATCTACAAAACTCAGCATACCGGCAAAAATGACGAGGGCAGCTGTATCAGAAATAAGGGCACCGGCCATCAACACATAGGCTATACGGGTATTGAGGAGTTTAAGATCAACGAGGATACGACTTTTGGTCGCCAGGGAAGTGACCCCTACAGCTATAGCGACAAAAAGGGCTGCCATAGGATCCCCTCCAAAGAAGATAATGGTATAATATCCCATTCCAAACGGCACCACAAAACCACCCACTGCTGCCAGGAGGCCGGGCCAGGAGGCCTTGCCCAGGTCCCTGAAATTGATCTCCATTCCAATGTAAACCATAAGGAGCAGGATACCTATTTCAGCCAGAACGCTGATCATTTCTGAGATCTCCAGAAGCCCCAGGATTGCCGGGCCAAGAATGATCCCGATGACGAGTTCTCCTAATATAGCGGGATAACCAAGTTTCTTTGCGGCCGCCCCTCCTATCCAGGCACCGGCCAGGATGATAAGAAGGTTAAGTATACTGAATTCCTCCATGTATCTTTACAATTTGGGTTTGGCAGGTTCAGGATCTGGAACAGGAACCTGTGGTTCTAATTTTTTCATAAAAATTTCACCTAAAAATACAGAAATTTGACAGATTTCTCCTTTAAGATGGTTTTTCTTTTATTTTTGTTTAGAACCTAAACCAGTTTCGAATGAATGAATTTCTGGAAATCTTGAAGCATGAATTCGAATTGCCGCTAAGCAATCCCGTTTTAGTCTTTGCACTTATCCTGCTCATCATCCTCGTTTCCCCCATTGTTTTACGCAGGCTCAATATACCCGGCATCATCATCCTTATCCTTTCGGGTATTGTGATTGGCCCATACGGGGTGGGATTGCTGGAGCAAAGCTCAGCAATTAACCTGTTCTCGACAATTGGATTATTGTACATCATGTTCATAGCCGGTCTGGAACTGGATATGAACCAGTTTAAAGCCAACAGGAATAAAAGCTTCCTGTTCGGGTTTTTCACCTTCATTATGCCCCTGTCTATAGGGTTTCCGGTATGTTTTTACCTGCTGGGCTATGATTTTAATGCCAGTTTTTTAACCGCGAGTATGTTCGCGACCCATACCCTGCTTACCTATCCTATCGTTAGCAAGCTTAAGGTCTCCAAAAATGAAGCTGTAGCCATAACCGTAGGTGGTACGATCCTGACAGATACAGCGGTATTGATCGTGCTGGCGGTGATCATGGGTAATCATGAAGGAACTTTGGATGCCGCCTTTTGGCAAAGACTGGTGATCTCCCTGGCTGTTTTTTCGGCTATACTTTTCCTGGTGGTACCCCGTATAGCCAAGTGGTTTTTTACCAGCATGGAAAATGAAAAGCATTCACATTATATATTCGTGCTCACGGTGGTCTTTATAGCTGCTTTCCTGGCTGAACTTGCCGGGGTGGAACCCATTATTGGGGCTTTCCTGGCGGGCCTTGCCCTTAACAGGCTTATCCCCCATTCTTCTGCACTAATGAACCGTATCGAGTTCATAGGAAATTCCCTGTTTATACCCTTTTTCCTTATAAGTGTAGGAATGCTCGTGGATATTAGCGTGATCTTTAGTGGCCCTACGGCACTTATTGTGGCAGGAACACTAAGTGTAGTTGCGGTATTTGGAAAATGGCTGGCAGCTTTTTTCACCCAGCTTACCTTTAAGTATACGGCTGCACAGCGAAAAGTGATCTTTGGCCTTAGCAGCGGGCATGCCGCTGCCACCCTTGCTGTTATCATTGTTGGATATAACGCAGGCATTATAGATGAGAATATTTTAAACGGGACCATCATCCTGATCCTGGTGACCTCCATCGTGGCGACGATGGCAACCCAACGGGCAGCCGGCAAACTGCTGATAGAATCAGAAAAGGTCAATACTGAGGAGATCAAGAGTTCAGAGGCCTATAAGAACGAAACCATCTTATTGCCTATCGCCAATATCATGAACTTCGAAAAGTTACTGGAATTCGCCATTTTGATCAAGGATAAATCATCTCCAAACCCTATTTCCATACTTTCGGTAGTTCCCAATAATGAAGAAGCTGAAGTCAATATTGCCCAGGCTACCCATAAACTGGAGGATTTCGTGAAGCAGGCTTCGGCTTCAGAGACCCGGGTGAATATTGTGGCCACCATAGACCAGAATGCGGCTTCAGGAATCGCAAGGAAATCCAAGGAGCTCATTGCCGATCTTATCATTCTTGGCTGGCCTACTCAAAAAGGACTGGGGGATAAAATCATTGGCAGAAAAATGGAGCGCATCATTGCCGCCAATAACAAAACTGCCATGGTGACCTATTTCAGCAGACCTCTGGCCACTCACAAACGTATATTTTTGGTAGCACCTCCATTGGCAGAAAAAGAGCCGGGATTCGTCCTGTGGATCAAAAAAACGGATGTGCTGGCCAAGGAACTCAGTGTGCCGGTTGTTGTCAATTGTAATAAGGTTACTAAAAAAGCAGTGGCAGAAAAACTCAAGGAATTAAAAACCGATACCCCGGTTTCCTACAAGGAATTTTCTGATTGGAATGACTTTCTCATTCTTGGACGGGATCTTAAGGAAGAAGATATTTTCGTGCTGGTTTCAGCCAGGAAAGGTGCGGTTTCCTATGATACCGTGCTTCCAACGATCCCTGCTAAACTTGAAAAATATTTCTTTGACAAGAGCAGGGTTATCATATACCCACAGAAACAGGGTCCTAAAAAGAAATAGGATTTTTAAGAATTCCTGAATTAGATTTGAAAACGGTACCTTTACGCCCTGATTATAAGAACGGCATAAAATTTTTTAATGTTAGAACTCGCAGGTTTAGTAATTCTCGGTATCCTGGCCCAGTGGGTGGCATGGAAAACAAAAACACCGGCAATTTTGCCGTTAATACTAATAGGGCTCTTGGTAGGTCCTGTCTCCACACTAATTTCTCATGATGGTTCTAAATGGCTGGAACCAATCTGGAACGGCGAAGAAGGGGTGTTTCCGGGGGAAAGCCTTTTCTATTTCGTTTCCCTGGCGATAGCAGTGATCCTTTTTGAGGGCGGATTGACCCTTAAGAAAAGCGAAGTGGGCAATATAGGCCCGGTGATCATTAAGCTCATTAGTGTGGGGGTGGTAGTTACTTTTTTCGGAGCAGGCCTGGCAGCTCATTTTATCTACGGATTTTCCTGGCAGATCTCTTTTCTTTTCTCATCCCTGATCATCGTCACCGGCCCTACCGTTATCTCTCCTATACTTCGGAATATTCCGCTTAAAAAACATGTATCTTCCATTCTTAAGTGGGAGGGTATTTTAATAGATCCCATAGGTGCCCTTATCGCGGTGCTTATGTATGAATTCATTCGAGTGGAAGGCGGACAGGATTTTACGCAGACCGCCTTGATCGAATTTGGAAAAATCATTTTGTTCGGATTTACCTTTGGTTTTACCTTTGCCCATATCCTGGTGCTGCTTATCAAGCGAAATGTGATCCCTCATTATCTGCTTAATGTCTTTAATCTGGCTACCGTACTGGGGGTATTCGTTCTGGCTGATACTTTTGCGCATGAGAGCGGGCTCCTGGCTGTAGTGGTCATGGGGATGGTAATGGGTAATAAGGATCTACCCAACATAAAAGAACTTCTTTATTTCAAGGAATCCCTGAGTGTTTTGCTTATTTCCATCCTTTTCATATTACTGGCGGCCAATATTGAGGTGGAAGAACTGCTCCTTATCTTCAACTGGAAAGCCCTGCTTCTGTTTGGTGCGGTAATGTTCCTGGTGCGACCTATTGGGGTGATCCTAAGTTCCCTGGGTTCCGGTTTAAGATGGAATGAAATCGCTTTTGTAAGCTGGGTAGGACCACGCGGAATAGTGGCCGCCGGTATCGCTTCCCTCTTCGGATTAAAACTGGCCCGGGAAGGGGTACCCGGAGCCGAATATATCACTCCGCTGGTTTTCATGATCGTATTGCTTTCGGTACTGCTGAATGCCACCACGGCAAGACTGTTTGCCAAAGTTATAGGGGTGTTTATTACGAATTCTGAAGGAATACTCATTATTGGAGCTTCTTCCCTCTCC